>JAYSLK010000832.1:0-1547 GCA_043725585.1 Actinomycetota bacterium | reverse complement strand
CAGGACGAGATCGACTGCAACGCCGGTGCGCCCGGAAACGGGCAACCGTTCACCCTGGCGGTCGGCGCAACGCTCACCTGTACGGCGATGGGCGTGGCGACCGGCGGGCAGTACGACAACACGGCCACGCTCGCTGCCGATGCCGAGCTCACACCCGGCACCATCGGGCCTCTGACACCCGTCACCGAGATGTCTCACCACTTCGGCATCGACCCTGGCTTGGCGATCAAGACCTACACGCTGCTCACCGACCCCGGATCGACGGTCGGAGGGCTGCTGACCGGCGCGGCCCCGCCCGTCACCGGCACCGACGACGCCGATCTTCCCGGCGGGATCGACATGGTCGCCAACCACGTCATCCCCGACGGAACCGGGGTCTGGTGGGCGTATGCCGTCACGAACACCGGGAACGTGCAGCTCTCCGACGTGCAGGTGGTGGATGATCGCCGTGGTCTCGTGTGTCAGGGCGTCACGCTGGCCGCCGGTGCCACCTCGTGGTGCGTGCTCCCAGGTCCGATCGGGTTGAGCGACACCGTTGCCGGCCAGTACGGCACCGGTGGCACCGCGAGTGGCGTCGACACGATCAGCAACCCGAGCATCCCCACGAACGTCGGTCCGGTGAGCGACCCGACGCATGCGTTCGTACCGACCCCGGCCGTCACGATCAAGAAGTACACCAACGACGAAGACGCCGACACGGCACCCGCCCGACCACCGATCGACGCCGGCGCTGGTGTCGTGTGGCGCTACGTGGTGACGAACTCGGGGAGCTGGCCGTTGTCTGCCATCGTGGTCTCGGATGACCTCGAAGGTTCGGTGAGCTGCCCGGTGCTCCCTGGCGCGCCGAGTCGGCTGTTTCCCGGCCAGTCCGTCACCTGCACCGAGACAGGGGTGTCCACACCTCAGTTCGGCGGTGGCGACTACGTGAACCTCGGAAGCGTCACCGGCACTCCGGTGCCACCATCGATGGGCTCGCTGCCCAATCCGATCGACGATGACCCGTCCGGGTATCGGCCGCTCGTGGCGTCCATCGGCGATCGGGTGTGGCTCGACGGCGACGTCGACGGGATGCAGGATGGCGGCGAACCCGGTGTCGCCGCGGTGACGGTGCGCTTGCTCACGCTGGCCGACGTCGTGGTGTCGACGACCACCACGGACGCGAACGGGCTGTATCTCTTCGCCGGGGTGAACCCCGGCACCTATCTGCTCGAGTTCGTGCCCCCGGCCGATCACCTGGTCACCGTCGGCGATGCGGGTGCCGACGATGCCGTCGACTCCGACGTCGACATCGCCACCCGTCGCACCGTTCCGGTGCGTCTCGACGGCGGCGAGAACGACCTCACCTGGGATCTTGGTCTGTATCGACTTACATCACTCGGGGATCGGGTGTGGCACGACACCGATCTCGACGGAGTGCAGGACGATGGAGAGGCGCCCGTCGTGGGGGTGACCGTGCGCTTGTTCACCGTCGGTGGCGCCAGCCTGGCGGCGACGACGACCGATGGCGACGGGCTGTACGCCTTCACCGGTCTGCGACCGGGCAGCTA
>JAYSLK010000831.1:0-2348 GCA_043725585.1 Actinomycetota bacterium | reverse complement strand
CGTCGTTCCTCGACCAGCGGCTCAACCGCCCCCGCTCCGCAGTGGAGTGGTTCATCGCCGTGCGACGCCTCTTCGACGTGCAGATCGAGTGGTGGCCGCTCGACCTGCTCGGCCAGATCCCGTTCAGCCCACCCAACGTGGCCGGCTGGCCAGGTGCCTCGCGCTGGCTCTCCGTGGGTGCCGAGATGACCAAGGCGCAGGTCGCGTACGACAACGCCTGGGAGACAGCCACGCTCGACGAGGGCGATCCGGTCGCGGACCTGCTCGGACGCGCCGGCATGTACGAGGTGAGCCAGTCGACGATCGACGTGCTGTCGAGCGCGGTCGACTCGCTCGAGTCGCGCCGGGATCGGTCGACGCTGCTCCACGGCCTGCTCGCCGTGTCGCCCGAGTTCTCGCTTGCCTGATCTCGGCCTCCCCATCGCCCACCCGCTCGACTTCGCCCGCTCCGACCCCTCGCCCGCTCCGACCCCTCGCCCGCTCCGACCCCTCGCCCGCTCCGACCCCTCGTCCACTCCGACCCCTCGCCCACTCGACTTCGCCCGCACCGCGCAGCCCGACTCCCCCGATCAAGGAACCCGCCATGCCGTCACAGATCACCCGTCGAGAACTGCTCAAGTGGGCCAGCGCCGGAGCCGGCGCGGCCGCAGTCGGTGTGGGCACCTACTCGGTCGGCAGAGGCGGCGAGCCATCGGCCAGCGGTGTGCTCGCACCGTCATCGGGCGCGACCATGCCTCCAGCGACCTCGAGTGACCGACCGCGGAACCCCGACGCTTCGGTGGGCGTGTCGGATGCGACCGTGCCCGCTGTCTCGGCGTCGACCGACCTCGGCCAACGCCTGCTCGTGGTGGTGGAGATGGCCGGCGGGAACGACGGCATGTCGATGCTGGTGCCCTACGGCAACGGTTCGTACTACGACCTCCGTCAGCGCACCGCGATCGGCGACGCCGACGTGCTCGTGCTCGACGATCAAGTGGGATTCCATCCCGAGTTGAAGCGGTTGCACGCCCACGGCGCGGCCGTGATGCAAGGCGTGGGCTCGTTCGACAGCGACGGTTCGCACTTCGAGATGCTCGCTCGCTGGTGGTCGGGATCGCCGGTGACGGGAGGCGCCCGCGACACCGGCTTCCTCGGACGGCTCGCCGACATGATCGGTGACCCGGCGGCTGCCGCGGTGGCGATGTCGGTCGGCTCTGGCGCAACTCCGGCGATCGCTTCCCGATCGGTGAGCACACTCGCCATTCCAGGCGCAGACGCTGCCGCCTACCTTGCCGGCGCGGGTGACGACGACCCGTTCCGCCGGCTGTTCCAACAGGGGTTCGCCGCATTCGGCGCTGGCGAGTCGGCGTTCGAGCTCGACGCCCGCCTGCGCCGTCTGAAGCACCAGAGCGCGGCCTTTGCCAGCGTGCTGAACGAGATCGACGATGACCAAGAAGGCGAGGACGGCGACGACGGCTACCCGAGCAGCGAACTCGCCCAAGGCCTTCAGCTCGCAGCGCGGCTGTTCTCGGGAGATCACGGCGTGAGGATCGTGCACGTGCCGATGCAGCAGGACTTCGACACCCACGACGATCACAACGGCCGCTATCCCGGGCTGATGCAGGACTTCGACAGCTCGGTGGGCGCATTCCTCGACGACCTGGCTGCGCGCGGCCTCTCCGACCGGGTGCTCCTGATGACGACGAGCGAGTTCGGACGCACCGCTCGCGACAACGACTCCGGCGGCCTCGATCACGGCACGGCGTCGAACGCGTTGTTGATCGGACCGGTGAACGCCGGACGTTTCGGAGAGCACCCGTCGCTCGTCGACCTCGACGACAACGACAACTTCAAGCCCACCATGGGCCTCGACCAGTACTACGCCACCGTGGCCGAGGGCTGGTTCGGCGTGCCGGCGAGCGAGGTGCTCGGCCCCGCGTCAACCCCGATTCCCGGCATCTTCTGACGACGGGCGGCGTGCTGACGAGACGGTGCCTCAGCCGATCCGGACGACGATCTTGCCGATGTTCGCGTTCGCCTCCATGTGCCGATGAGCATCAGCGATCCGGTCGAAATCATAGATGCTGTCGATGATCGGACGGAGTGCTCCGGTCTCGAACAAGGGCAGCATCTCGGCCGCGAACCGGCGGGTGACAGCCACCTTCTCCTCGAGCGGGCGGGTACGCAGCGTGGTGCCCACCCAGGTGGCGCGCTTGGTGAGCAGCAGGCCGACGTTGACCGGTGTGGTGCCACCACCCATGAGGCCCACCTGCACGATCGTGCCCTTGATCGCCACGGCGTGCAGGTTCCGATCGACCTCGTCACCACCGATCACGTCGAGCACCGTGTCGAAACCCTGCGGTACTGCC
>JAYSLK010000830.1:0-2290 GCA_043725585.1 Actinomycetota bacterium | reverse complement strand
GGGTCGATGTTGGTGTCGAACGTGTCGTTCAGGAAGTCGACCGTCCGCGTGACGTAGGTCTCGGAGTTCTGCAGCAGATCGGCGATCTGGCTGGCGACGAGCGTGCCGATGGCGACGACGAACACCAGGATCATCGTGACGACCGTCGCAAGGATGAGGCCGGTGGCGGTCCCGCGACGCCACCCACGGCGCGCCAGCCGGTTGACGCCGGGCTCGACCGCGAGCGAGAGGAACAGCGCGACCAGCAACATCAACAGCAACTCGCTCAGCCTGCCGAACAGTTCGCGGACCACGAGGGTGACGATCGCGCCGATCCAGAAGATGGCGACGGCTCGCCACACCCAGCGAGGCATTCGGTCCTCGCTCCCGTCGCCGTTGGTCCCGTCGCCGTTGGTCCCGTCGTCGCCATCGAGCGACACGGACCGGCGAGACAGGTCACTCACGGGCGGGATCGGCTCCTCGGCGGATTCGGGCATCACCGCCGAGCGTAGTGAGCGACCGACAGGGCCAACGGGGACGCCAGATCGCCCCGGTCCCCGACCACGACGCGTTCGAGCTCGAGCCAGCGCGCCATCTGCACCAACTCGGCGGCGAGGGCATCGGCCACCCCGTTCGTCGGCACGCCCATCTCGGCGAACGCACCGGGCACCAGGAGCGATCCGGCCGCCCGATCGGCCTTCAGGTCGACCCGCGCCACGAGCTGGTCACCCAGCAGAAACGGGAGCACGTAGTAGCCGAACTGCCGCTTCGGCCGCGGTACGTAGATCTCGATCCGGTAGTGGAAACCGAACAGACGAAGCGCTCGGTCGCGATGCCAGACCACGGGGTCGAACGGGCTGAGCAGCGCACGGGCGTTCATCTGCCGAGGGCGGGCCGCGTCGGGGTGAAGGAACGCTGGCTTGTCCCACCCCTCCACCCGAGTGGCATGCAGTCGGCCCTCCTCCACCAACTCCGCAAGCAACGGTTTGCAGGGCACGTTCTTCTGCCGGTGGTAGTCGGTGAGGTCCTCCATCGTGGCGATGCCGTGATACGCGGCCGCGAGCATCAACAGTTCCTTGCGAGCCTCGTGTTCTGGGGGTGCGGGACGGGCGAGCACCGCGGCTGGGATCATCCGCTCGGCGAGGTCGTAGACGCGGGCGAAGTCGTTCGGTCGTCGGCGCGCGGTGATCTGGCCGCTCCAGAACAAGTGCTCGAGGGCGACCTTGCCGTCATCCCAATCCCACCACGTTCCCTTCTTGCCCACTCTCTGGCCGAGGTCGCCCGAGGCGAGCGGACCTTCGTCTGCCACTCGCTGCAACACCTCTTCGATGAAGCCGGGCCGACGCTCGCGAAGCTGGTAGTACCGACCCCACTTGTGGTCCCGTTCCATGTGCCAGCGGTACAGGTGGTACTGCTCGGTGGGGACGTGTGACGCTTCGTGCACCCAGTACTCGAACAGTTCGCCGGCGGCGGTGGCGTCGGGGATGAGCGATCGAGGATGGGGGCCCAGCCGGGCGAACAGCGGCAGCTCCTGGCTGCGCACGAGCACGTTCACGGAGTCGATCTGGATCAGGCCGATTCGGCCCAGCACGCGACGCAGATGCCTCTTGTCGACGCGCCCGGAGGGACGAGCGTCGTTGAAACCCTGCGCCGCGAGCGCGATTCTGCGCGCTTGGGCGAGAGACACCTCGACGGTCATCGAACCGCCCTTCGCGTGGTGGCGCCGACGATCGACTCGGTCAGACGAACGGAGATCAGTCGGCGACGGAGATGGTCACGGAGTTGATCACGACGTCCTCGTGGGGACGGTCGCTTCGATCGGTCTCGACCGATTGCATCGCATCGAGGACGTCGAGGCCCTTCACGATCTGGCCGAAGTGGTTGTACTGCGGCGGCAGTTGCACGCCGCTCTGCCCGCTGATCAGGAAGAACTGACTGCCGTTGGTGTTCGGGCCGGCATTTGCCATCGCGACCGAACCGATCTGGTAGCGCTGCTTCACCGGCTCATCAGCGAACTTGTAGCCAGGACCACCACGACCCGTCCCTGTGGGATCGCCGCCCTGGCACATGAAACCCTTGATGATGCGATGGAAGATGACGCCGTCGTAGTAGTGCTGTGCGGCCAGGTACACGAAGTTGTTCACCGTCTTCGGTGCGTTGATCGCGTCGAGCGCGACGACGACCGTGCCGAGCGTGGTCTCCATGGTGGCCGTGTAGCGCTTGGAGGTGTCGATCCCGAGCTCGGGAGCCTCCTTGAACTGCTGCTGCTTGGGCGCGGAACCATCGAGGGCGGGGAAGGGAGTTGCCATGC
>JAYSLK010000829.1:0-4050 GCA_043725585.1 Actinomycetota bacterium | reverse complement strand
GCTGCGGTGGCCAGCCGCCTCGTCGGCGTGCTGGCTCAACCGGTGCACGCCGAAGGCCGCGCCGTGCCTTCATCGGTGAGCATCGGGGTGGCCTCGGCTTCACCGAGTGGTGGTTCCACCAGCGATCTGCTTCGAAACGCCAACGCTGCGCTGTACCGGGCCAAGCACGCAGGCCGCAATCGCGTCGAGCTGTTCGATGGAGGCATGCATCAGGAGGTGCAGACGATGCTCCAGAACGAGCAGGCGCTGCGCAGGGCGATCGACGACGGTGAGATCCTGCCGTTCTTCCAGCCCGAGATCGATGCGGCCACCGGACGTGTGGTCGGCGCCGAGCTGCTCGCCCGCTGGCTGCGACCCGACGGGACGATGGCGAACGCGAACGAGTTCATCGAGATCGCTCGCAAGGCCGGGCTGCTGGAACGGATCACCGAGAAGGTGTTCGCCCATGCCCGGCCCGACATCCGCCGGCTCGCCTCGTTCGGGCTCCCCGACGGATTCCGGTTCCGCGTGAACCTCGCCCCGTCGTCGACCGACCGGTCGTGGCGCAACGACCCTCTCGACGAACTGATCCGTGGCATCGACCCGTCCTTGATCACCGTCGACGTGCGTGAGTCGTCGGTGGTGGCCGACCTGCCGACCGCAGCTGCAACGCTGGCCGCGTTCCGCGCCAGGGGCGGACGCGTGTGCCTCGACGACTTCGCCCGTGGCGTGTCGTCGCTCAGCCTGTTGCGCAAGCTCCCGATCGACGAGGTCCGCGTGGACCGCCACGCGATCGACACGATCACCACCCATCCACACGACCGCGCGATCGTTCGCTCGATCATTGCGGTGGTACGCGAGATCGGGTTGTCGGTCACCGCGGACGGCGTGGAGAACGGCGTGCAGGCCGATGCGCTCATCGCTCTGGGATGCGTGCGTCAGCAGGGTCCCCACTATGCGAAGGCGATGTCGGCCGAGCAGTTGGAGGCCTATCTTGCAACGCGCCAGGCCGAGGGCTACGCCCTCGCGGCACAACAGACCGACGACTGGACGCTCGACGGCCTCAGCTGATCGACGGCCTCAGCTGATCGACGGCCACAGCTGATCGACGGCCACAGCTGATCGTTGCCATCGAAACGACGACCCTTTCAGCTGAGTTGTTCCCTGGCGTGGGCGAGATCGAAGTAGTCGCGCCACAGCGCGATCTTGCCCTCGCGCACCACGAACAGTCCGGCAACCGCGACCTCCGCCCATTTGTGCGCGAAGTGGAACCGATCCGTCCGTTCGTTCATCACGACATCATCCGTGGCCGCCTCGTGATGGATCAACCATTCGACCTCGGAGCACGCAGCGAGGAAAGGGGTGAGCGAGGTGCGCACACCGTCGTGGCCGAACACCTTGCCCATCGGAACGTTGTCGTACTCGATGTCTTCGGCCATGTACGACAGAGCCGTCTCCACATCGCGCTGCTCCAGCGCACGGATCATCCCGTTCACGGTGTCCAGTGCATTCATTCCCACCACCCCCATCTCCCGATCCGCAGCCGCGCGGTCGTGACGGGCAACGTAACCCGACGCCCGGTACCGTGCCGACCCGTGGACATCGCCAGCGCTGCCATCGTCTCGATCGCGGCGATCGCCGCTGGTTCTGCGGGGGCGAACTGGTGGTCTCGTGTCGACGATCGACGCAAGCTCGAGCTCGCCACCAAACCGTTGGCCACGATCGCCATCGGTGTGCTCGCGGTGCTGGTCGCGGACGACGCTGTACCGCGAGGCGCTCTAGTCGCCGCGGTTGTCGGCTTCGTCCTCTGCTTGGTCGGTGACGTGGCACTCCTGCCGGCGGTCGACCGGTTCGTCGTCGGTCTGGCGGCGTTCCTGGCCGGGCATCTGGCGTTCCTGGTGATGTTCGTGATCCTCGGTCTCGATCGTTGGTGGCTCGGGCTCTGTGCGCTCGTCGCCGTCGCGGTCGTCGCCCTGGGGCTCGGCCGCCCCATCCTCGCCGGGGCTCGCTCGAAGGACCCCGGCCTGCGATGGTCGGTGTCTGCCTACCTGACGATCATCTCGTCGATGGCGGTGTTCGGGTGGGCCACAGGCCGACCGGCAGCGATCATCGGTTCGTCGCTGTTCGTGCTCAGCGATTCGATTCTCGGATGGCGCCGGTTCATCGGCGGACATCGGTGGATGCCGGTCGCGATCATGATGACCTACCACGGTGCCCTCCTGGGCCTGGCCCTCGCGTTGGTTGGCTGACGTGGGCCGCCATGGTCGGGTGGTTGGCCTGGTCGCCGTGGTGTATGCGTGCGGTCTCCTCGCCGGATGCAGCGGCGACCCTCTGGCCCGCGCCACTGCGGATACCGAACCCCCTCGACAGCCTGGAACCAACACCAGCGTCGCTGTCACGACCACGACCACCTCGCCCGCCTCACCCGCACCTTCGACGTCGACCTCGCTACCGGCCACGACTGCGCTTCCCGCGACGACCGTGCTCCCCGCCACGACCTCGCTACCGGCCACGACCTCGCTACCGGCCACGACTGCGCTACCGGCCACGACCTCGCTACCGGCCGGGCTCGAACCTGCCGCGTACCCGAACGTCGAGGCCGCGGTGTTCGGACTGGCGCTCGACAACGTGGCCGTCTCGGTCAGCGTGCACCGCGCGGGCACGGAGCCGTGGGGCATGGCGGCCGGTCGCCGGGTCGACGGCGCCGGCGTCACCCCGGACACCCCGTTCGTGATCGCCAGCGTGAGCAAGCTGATCACGGCGCTGTCGATCGCCCGGATCGTCCAGATGGGCGATCTCGCCACCGACACGGCCGTTCCCTGGGGATCGCTCGGCCTGCGCACCGATCTGCTCTGGGCCGACGTCACGGTGCGCGAACTGCTCGATCACACGAGTGGCATGCCGATCAACCGCAAGAGCTGGCTCGACGATCCTGGTCCGTGCTCGATCCCGCTGCAAGAAGCGCTGGTTGCTCCACCGACGATCGCCCGCACCACGTGGCGATACAGCAACGGGAACTACTGCGCGCTCGGCCTGTTGGTCGAGCACCTCACCGGTTCGTCGCTCGACCGGGCGGCGTACGACCTCGTGTTCGGACCCGCCGGGGTGACCGGGCCGTACCTGTCGACCGATGGACTGCACACCGACAGCGCACCGTCGCCCCGCGACGTCGCTCGCCTGTCGCGCCTCGGTGGCGCCGGCACCTGGTTGGCCTCGACCGAGGATCTCGTCGCAGTACTCGACACGGTGACGTCGACCGACCTCGAGGTGCTGCGCTGGCCGGGCATCATCGTCGACCAGTACGGCTGGGGTCACACCGGCACCGTCGACGGGGCCAAGTCGTGTGCCTGGGTGCTCGAGGGCGGGCGCACCACGGTCGCGGCCGTCGTCTCGGGCCCGAGGCCGGCCACCGGCGGCGACGTCTGCGATGTCGTCCTCCCCGCCCTCGCGCTCGACCTCGGGATCTGGACGGGCGACCCGGTGCGCAACCCCACCTGACCACACCCCCACCCAAATCGCGATGAGAGATGAGTGGCGCTGGCGCCCTCATCTCTCATCGCGAGTCGGTGTTCAGCTGCGGACGAGTCGGCCTGGGCGGGCGCCGGTGTCGGCATCGTGCCGGCGGGTGACCACACCGTTCACCATCGTGGCGAGGTAGCCCTGCACCGGCTGGATGAGCCGGGTGCCGCCCGCCGGCAGGTCGTGGAACGCCTTGGGCGGCGACACCGTGAGGCCATCGAGATCGATGACGTTGATGTCTGCCCGCAGGCCGGGCGCGAGCGTGCCGCGGTCGGCGAACCCGTACAACGCTGCGTTGCGCGACGTCTGCTTGGCCACCAGGTATTCGAGTGGGATCTGCTCGCCGCGCTGGCGATCGCGGGTCCAGTAGGTGAGCTGCGTGGTGGGCATCGACGCATCGCAGATCAGGGTCACGTGTGCACCCGCGTCGCTGAGGCCGGTGACCGTTGCCGGATGGACGAGCATCTCGCGCACGACTTCCTGTGCCTCGTGCACATCGAGCCCACCCATCAGCGAACCCATCACCCGACCGTCCTGCTCGAGCAGGAAGTC
>JAYSLK010000828.1:0-1888 GCA_043725585.1 Actinomycetota bacterium | reverse complement strand
GATCACGTGGGTGCACCGCGACGAACGGTACGGCGAGAAGCTGGCGACGCCCGACACGTCGATCGCCGACCTGATCGGCGAAGTCGACCCGATCAAGGTCGCCGAGGGTCGTTACCTGAGCGACGAGTTGACGCTCCACTACGGACTCGTGCCGCGCACCAACCGCGGGATCTTCGCGATCAACGAGATCCCCGACTTGGCGGAACGGATCCAGGTGGGGTTGCTCAACGTGCTCGAAGAGCGAGACGTTCAGATCCGCGGCTACAAGATCCGGCTCCCGCTCGACGTGATGCTGGTCGCCAGCGCGAACCCCGAGGACTACACCAATCGCGGGCGCATCATCACCCCGCTGAAGGATCGCTTCGGCAGCCAGATCCGCACTCACTACCCGCTCGACACCGAGACCGAGGTGGCGATCATGCGTCAAGAGGTCCGCCCGGCCTCGGTGGGTGACGTCTCCGTTCACATGCCCGATTACCTCGAGCGGGTCGTGGCGATGTTCAGCCAGATGGCGCGAGCGAGCAATCAGGTCAACCAGCGCAGCGGCGTCAGCGTGCGCTTGTCGGTGAGCAACCTCGAGGTGCTCGGCGCAAACGCACTTCGTCGCGGTCTGCGCGCGGGGGAGCGTTCGGTGGTGCCTCGCGTCTGCGACCTCGATGCGCTTGCGGCATCGTCGAGCGGCAAGATCGAGATCGATTCGCTCGAGGAAGGTCGCGACGGTGTGATCCTCGAGAACCTGGTGAAGGGGGCCGTGCTCACGGTCTACAAGGAGCGAGTGTCGCCCGATCAGGTGCGCGACGTGATCGCTGCGTTCGAGGAGGGCATCGTCGCTCACACGGGCGAAGACATCGCATCGTCGGAAGAGGCGCACCTCGTCGAGCAGATCCCCGCGCTGCGCGCCGCGGTGCTGTCGCTCACCGGCGGCGACGAGTCACCGGCGGCCGTCGCCGCGGCCGTCGAGTTCGTGCTCGAGGGCCTGCACCTGTCGAAGCGGCTGAACAAGGACTCCTCGGCGACGGGCGCGACGTACCGGAGCCGCAGCTGACCTCCGCCGCCCGACCTGGCCAGCTCGGGTTCAGCCCCGGGCCACGGTGACGGCGTCGAGGTCGGTGAACGTGATTCGTTCGAGCGGGAACGACCGAGCCAGTTCGACGGCCCGTCGAGTCACGATGTCGACAGTTTCGCCACGGGCATCGCGATCGGGTCCGGTGGGTCGAAACGTGATCGCGAGGGGTCGGCTGGGACCCTCCTCCGCGGTGCGGTGCAGCAACGGCTCGAGGTCGACCGCCGTGCTGCCACTCACCGCGATGCCCAGCTGATCGCACGAACCAGCGAGGTCGGCGAGCTCTCGATCGGCTCGGCCGGGGATCGTGATCGTCCCGTCGCGGAGTGCGCGCAACCATGTGTGCCACCGCAGGTGCGCCTCGCGACGAGCGAGCTCGGCAGCGACGACGTCGTTGCGGGGGATGACGACGGTGCGCACATCGAGCGATGTCGCGATCGGATGCGGTCCGTGCAACAGTCGCCACGCGTCACGCCACGCGACGAGCAGCGTGTCGACGATCGTGCCATGACGGCGCGGATCGGTCGGCTCGAGTCGATTGGCCATCGCGTACGGCGCCTCGAAGGGCACCCAGCCGTCGACGTCGTCGCCGACACCGTTGGCGATGGCCTCCACCCAGCGCGGCCACCAGTGGCGGGCCGCCGACTCGTCGGCGAAGCCACCTTCGTCGTCGAACCAGCGCGGCACGTCGGGGCTCAGCAGGCACAGCCACAGGCGCCCACCGCCCGCGCGGACGGCCTGGGCGGTCGCCTGCACCATCTCGAGCATGCCACCGTTGAGGATGCCCGGCTTGGGCTGTGCGGTCGCCCAGGGCACGGTCAGTCG
>JAYSLK010000827.1:0-2774 GCA_043725585.1 Actinomycetota bacterium | reverse complement strand
GTCGACCAAAGCCCTGCTCGAGCGCGTCGGGTACGTGCGCGAGACGATCTTCGGCGGCTTCTGGGAGTTCACCGCCGATCTGAACAAGGCCGACACCGCGTACACCACCCTCGAACTCCGCCCGCACACCGATGGCACTTACTCCCACGACGCCCCCGGGCTGCAGATGCTGCACTGCCTCGACTTCGACGGCGAGGGCGGCGTGAGCACGATGGTCGACGGGTTCCGCATCGCGATCGAGATGCAGCGACGCTGCCCCGAGCACTTCGTCGTGCTGTCGAATGTGTCGATCCCCGGGCAGTACATCGGCGACGGTTCGCACCTCATCGCGTCACGACCGGTGTTCCGCCACGATCACACCGGCAAACTGGTGCAGGTGTCGTTCAACAACGCCGACCGTGCGCCGTTCCTGCTTCCCGATGACGAGATGCTCACGGTGTACGCGGCCTTGCAGGCGTTCGACCTGATCGCCAACGACCTTGCGTCCCAATGGCGGCACGTGTTGCGCCCGGGCGACGCGCTGCTGTTCGACAACTGGCGCGTTCTCCACGGGCGGACCTCATACTCCGGCTACCGAAGGCTGTGTGGCGGGTATCTGAACCACGAGGACTTCGAGAGCCGTCTCCGTCTCGCGAACGCATCGTCGACACCCGCCTGAACCACCCGTTCAACATGGTGCCCGCGATGGGGCAAGCTGTGGGCATGGTGAACCAGGACAGATCTTCTCGGGCCGGTTCCATCGGGCGGCTCGCACCGATCGCGGCGCTCCTTGCGGGGCAGCGGTGACCGACCGCGACCATCCCTCTGCGATCGGTCCGGTGGTGATCGACAACCCCGCAGCATCGCGCTTCGAGGTGCTGATCGACGGCGAGGTGGTGGGCTTCGCCGACTACGTCGTCCGCGGCGACACGATCGAGCTTCCCCACACCGTCGTCGATCGATCGGTCAGAGGTCGCGGGGTCGCCGCGGTCCTCGTCGAACGATCCCTGGCCAGCATTCGCCAGTCGGGTCGAACGGTCGTGCCGACGTGCTGGTACGTCGCCCAGTTCATCGACGGCCACCCCGCGTACGCCGATCTCCTGGCCAGCTGACGCGTCGACCGGCGGGGGTCAGCCGTCGATCGCCGCCGCGAGATCGACCCAGATGTCCTCGAGGTGTTCGATGCCGACGCTCATCCGCAGCAATCCGGGCGGCACATGGGCATCGCCCGCATACTTCTGTCGCCGCTCGATGGTCGTCTCGACGCCGCCCAGACTCGTCGCCGGCACCAGGAGGCGGATCCGTCGACACACGTGGTCAGCAGCATCTGCGCCGCCGACCACGACGAAGGACACCATGGCTCCCCAGCCGGGATAGCGAACGTCGGCCACCCCCCGATGTGCACGCAAACGCCGCACGAGCTCGATCGCAGATGCCTGCGCTCGTTCCATGCGCAGCGGCAACGTGCGCAGACCGCGCAGCGCAAGGAACGCCTCGAGCGCGCCGGGCGTCGCTCCGTTCACCAACCGGGCGTGGCGCAGCCGGTCGTGCAGCACCTCGTCGGCGCTGACCGTCAGCCCGATCATCAGATCGCTGTGCCCGCCGATGAACTTCGTGCCGCTGTGCATCACCACGTCGGCACCATCGGCGAGCGGCTGTGCGCAGATCGGCGTGGCAAAGGTGCTGTCGACCACCACGCGCGCCCCGCAGCGGTGCGCGCCGACGACGATGGCGGCGACGTCGGCCACGTCGAGCGTTGGATTGGTGGGCGTCTCGACCCACACGACGTCGGCACCGTCGACGGCTTCGATCACCGCCACGGTGTCGGTGATGTCGACGAACCGCACCTGCATGCGCGACTGCTCCACGAGGTCGTTCACCAGAGCGCGCACCCCCAGATACGAGAACGTCGGCAGCACGAGGACTCGGGGAGCGAGCGCGAACAGGCACGCTGAGGCCGCCGCCATCCCCGTCGAGAACGCCGTTGCGTGGCCTCCCTCCAGGGCACCGACCGCCTCCTCGAGCCCGGCCCATGTGGCCACCCCATGGGTTCGGGCGTACACGCCCTCCTCGCCACGGATGTTCGAGGCGAGCACGATCGGGTGGTTCAACGGCTCGCCGACCTGTGTCGGGCGTCCGGCGGACACGGCCACCGTGTCGGGGTGACGCTGGCGGTCGCGGTGATCGAGATTCATCGCTTCTTCGCACCAGGAACAAGACCAAGACGAGGCATGGGATCACCCTTGCACATGCGACGGGCGGGTGGAACGTCCGGTCGCACGGGTGAATCGCCTGGCCATTCGTGCCGGGTGTCCGCCGGGTCGGTTCGCCTCAGCCCGCGCTACGGTCGTTGCACCGTGTCGAGTCGTCTGGCCTCCTTCACCGTCTTCGTGGCGTCGGGTGCGGTGCTCGTGCTCGAGATCCTCGCCGGGCGACTGTTGGCTCCGTACATCGGCGTCACGCTCCAGACCTTCACCGGCATCATCGGTGTCGTGTTGGGGGGCATCGCTGCCGGCACCTTCCTCGGCGGTCGTCTTGCCGATCGCCGCGACCCGCAAGGCATGCTGCCCGTCGCCCTCGCGATCGGTGGCGTGCTCGCGGTGGCCACGGTTCCGCTCATCCGGCTGTTCGGCCCAGGTCTCGATGGTGGCATCGCCTCGATCGTGTTCCTCGCCGGCGTGTCGTTCCTGTTGCCATCGGCGGTCCTGAGCTCGGTGTCGCCGATGGTCGTGAAGATCTGCCTCGACTCGGTCGAGCACACCGGCCACGTCGTCGGCCGCCTGTCGGCCATGGGC
>JAYSLK010000826.1:0-5640 GCA_043725585.1 Actinomycetota bacterium | reverse complement strand
GCGTCGACCACCTCCTGGCCCCACGCCTGCACGATGTGCAGGCTGCGCAGGGGCGCCGTCTCCAGCAACGGCGCCTCCAGGGCGTGAGCGACGACGTCGTCGAACTCGTGGTGGCCACCGATGTGGTCGTCGTGGCCGTGCGTCGCCACCGCCGTCACGCCATGCTCGAACAGGTCTCCGACGGCCTCGACGATGCTTGCCACACCCATCCCCGTATCGACCAACAGGTGGCGATCTCGTCCGGCCACGTGCCAGATGTTGCAGCGCATCAGCGGCACCACATGGGGCTCCCAGATCAACGTGATCGAGTCGTCGACCTTCGTTCGTTCGAACCATCTGTTGGCGAGGGCAAGACCCATCGCTGGAGTGTAGGCGTGCCGTCTTGTGCGCTCAGTCTTGTGCGCTCAGTCTTGTGCGCTCAGTCGTGTGCTGCGTCCCACGCTTTGACCAGTTTGGCAGGGCCGCGGAGTCGCCACGACTCGATGATCAGTTCACTCGCTTCGTCGAGATCGACGTGTTCCAGGTGCACCAGGACGACGGGGTGCCCGTCGTAGTGGCTGGTGGTGAAGAACACGTCGGGGTCGGTCGCGAGCAGCGCCTCCTTGTCGTCTTCGGTCGCCACCCACACCACGAGTGCCTCGGGATCGTCACGGATCCACGTGAACATCCTGTTGCCCGACCGCCACGATGGCCGGGCCCCGTAAGAGGCACGCTCCTCGGATCCGGGCATGCCGAGGGCGATGCGCCGCACGTCGTCGTGGGTGATCACGCCACGAGCGTATGCCATTCGGCCCTGTCGCCCGACCAAGGGGGCTGCAACTGTGGAACTGGAGGTGCCCGTCATGACCCTCAAGACCGTTCGGTCGGTTCTCAAGCCGTTCGCGTTCGTTGCGTCGCTGGTGTTGGTCTCGTGCGGTGACGACGAGGTTGCGCCCACGAGTACGTCGGCGCAGCCGACAACCGAGGTTGCGTCGACCGCAGCGCCGACATCGCCGCCGGCCACCACGGAGCCGGTCGACACCACGCCCGCCACGACGGAGCCGGTCGCGGCTCCGAGCACCACGGTGGCGCTGGTCGTGAAGCAGGCCGCCGTGTGGCCGGATCCTGACGTCGTGTTCGCGTCACCCGAGGCGGCCGCAGCGGACTTCGTGCAACAGCTGCTGGGTGTGCCGCCGGTGTTGAGTAGGTTCGTCCAGGGCGACGGGCGCAGCGGCGAGATCGATGTGCTGTCGCCGGGTGAAGGCGGCCCCGGATCGACCGCGGTGCGCAGCCGCTTGGTACTTCGCCAGCTGGGCCCCGACGACGGCTGGTTCGTCCTCGCCGCGATCGACGCGAACGTGGCCATCAACTCACCCGCACAGGGCGACGTGGTGCCGGCCGGTCCGCTGACCGTTTCCGGTGTGGGTCGCGGCTACGAAGCCACGATCATCGTGAAGGTGGTGATCGCAGGCACGACCACCCCGCTGGTCGACCCGGTCATCGCGATGGGCGGATCGTCGGAGGTGCCGGAGCCGTACACCGCGACGGTCGACCTCACCGGCGTTCCAGCCGGTTCGACCGTCACGATCCTCGTCAGCGGTGACACCGGCCTCGAGACCGACCCGGGCGAGTTCAGCGCCATCGCGGTGACGATCGGCCCCTGACCAGACAAGCGGATCAGACCGCGAATCGGACGGCCGATCGAAACAGGCTCAACCGTTGCGCAGGAAACGCTTGCCCTGGACGGTGACTTCGAGTTCTGAGAACCACGGTCCGGGCTTGCGCGAGCCACGCACACCCCAGATCATCGACCGATCCTTCATCGTCTCCATGCACGCAGCCGTGGTGTGCAGATCCCAGCCGAGCTTGGCCGCGAGCAGTTCGTTGTCGAGCGGCACGCCATCGTCGTCGGCGCTCAGCAAGGCGGCGAGCGCCTCTTGGATCTGAGCGTCAGTCGACATGGAGTCGGCTCGTGAGTTCGAGGCGTCCGGCTTCGAGATCGTCGAGTGACACATCGCCATCGGCGTACGCCTGGTGCAGTTGGGCCAGCGCGGCGATCACGGCATCGTGGTCCATGGGGGTCTCGCTCGCGTCGCCATCCTCGGCGACACCGGTTTCGTTCACACGCTCGATCTTGCGAAGGCGCTTGCGCTCGGCCTTGTCCCTGCGATTGGCTTCGATCTGACGCTTTGACGACCTCGGCTGCTTCACCATGCGAACAGCTCGAATCCGAAGTCCCTCGTGTCGCAGCCGTTCATGTCGCTCCTGACGTCCGATGACCTCGGACTCGAATGCACTTCGATGGAAGAGGCGTCGGATACGTCGAGCCGGTCGAGCTCACAGCGGCGTCCCTGGGGGAAGACGGTCACCCTATCCCGCGATGTGCCCGCATCGGGGCCACCCAGCGTGGTCACTACCCGTGAGATTCGCGCTCCGCGGCGTGCTGTCGACAGAGCAAAACATGACCAAAAGCTAGGTGCACTCTCGGTGCCTGCGATTTTACACTCGATGTCATGGCGGATGGCGGACTTGATGCTCGACTCGACACGGTCAAGAAGGGTTACGACCCACAACAGGTGAAGCAACTCGTGACGATGCTCTCGGCCGAGTTGAAGACGATCGACGAAGACAACGCGCGGCTCCGCCAAGAACTCGACCTGGCGAAGCTGAACAGCAGCGTCACCGCGTCGCGGGCCACCGACGACATCATCAGCTCCTGGACCCGGGAGACCAACGAGATGATGGAAGGCGCCCGCCAGCACGTGGCGCGGATCATGGACAAGGCCAACGCCGACGCGGCTGCGGTGGTGAATCAGGCTCACTCCGAGGCCGCGGCAACCGGACGGCGAGCGCAGGTCGAGGCCGACACGATCCTCGCCGACGCCCGCACCCAGTCCGAGGTTGCTGCGAACGACAGCGACCAACGCAGCGCCACGGTCCTTCAAGCAGCCGATCAACACGCCGCTGAAGTGGTGGCGGCAGCGGAGGCCCGAGCCGCTGAGGCCGAACGCGCCGCACAGACCAGCCGTACGTCGGCGCAGTTCAGTGCCGATCAGTTGGCCCACGAGAGGAAACGGCTGAGGGACGAGATCGTCGAGCTCGAGCACGAGCGCCACGGGATCCGCGAACAGCTCATCAACACCCAGGTGTACATCCAGGGTCTGGTTGCCCTCATCGATCCCGAACCGCCGGCCGCCCGCGAGCTGCCAGTCGCTCGGGACCTTGCCCCGATCGAGGACCTTGCGTGAGCAACACCCGAGCACAGGAGCTGATCGCCCTCGCGAACCAGGCGGTCGCTCAGCCCGACGCTCCGAAGCCGCGCCCGAAGTGGCCGATCGCGGCGGGAGCTGCTGTGCTGGTGCTCGTCCTCGCCGGCGTGGGCATCGCGCTCACCAGGGATGATGCCGACCCATCAGCCAGCGACGCCGGAGCAGCGGTCACCACCGTCCAACAAGATGATCCTGCGCCCGCAACGACCGTCGTCGCCGACAGCGCCGCACCGTCGACGACGACCGCCCCGGCGACCACGGTCCCCGACACCACGGTCCCCGACACCACGGCGCCGACCACGGTGCCCGACACCACGGTCCCTGTGACGACGGTCGATCCTGCCGCTGTCGCTCCTCCGACGACGGTTCTCCCTGTGACACAGCCGGCGCCTGAACCCGCCGATGGGCAACCGGTCCGGTGGGCCGAGTTCAGCGGCGGCAAGGTGTACCTCGAGGGCACCGTGCCCGATCAGGCGACGGCCGACGAGGTGCGCGACAAAGCAGGTGCGGTCGTCGGCATCGACAACGTGATCGTCAACTACGCGATCGTCGCCGGCGCTCCCCGGCCGCCGTCGGCCCCTCTGTACGTGCGCGACTCCGTGCTGTTCGCCAAGAACTCCGTCGACATCAACGATGCTGCCCGAGGCGTGCTCGACCTCGGTGTCGTGCTCATGTCGCAGAACCCACAGGTCACCATCGACATCGAAGGCCACACCGACTCGGACGGATCCGATGCGATGAACCAGCAGTTGTCACAACGACGGGTCGACGTGATCTTCGACTACCTGGTCTCTCAGGGCGTCGACCCATCGAGGCTCACCAAGGCTGCCTTCGGTGAATCGCAACCCATCGCCGACAACACCACGTCCGCAGGGCGATCACGGAACCGCCGAGTCGAGTTCCAGATCAACAACCTGCTCGGCTGACCGGGCAGCGACAACCGAACAGCCGCCGCTCGGCGGTCCGGTGGTCAGAACTCCGGGCTGGCCGGCGCAGACGGGCGGTTCGGGTCGTGCGCAGGATCGGCGGCGGGCAGGGTGCCATCGAACCACGGGTCGCGCTTCCAGTCGGGAACCGGAGGCTCGGCCGACGCCGTCGGCACGAAGACCGACCTCTCGACCAACTCGTACCGGTGGACGTAGCGACGGCAGTTGGCGAACACGGCTTCGCCTCGCACGCGTACCACGAACTGTGCCCCTGGATAGCTGTCCATCAACGGGTCGCCGTGGTCGAACGTGGCGACCCCGTTGAAACGCAGTCGCGTACCGCTCTCGAAGTCGATGAAGAGGATGCCGACGTTGGGATTCACATCGACATTGCCCATCGAGAGGAACATCCCGTTGCCGTCGTACACCGGGAACGCGATCGTGTCGACGTCGAGCACGCGGACGAAACCGGGCTCACCACCCTTGTAGGAGCATTGCGGTCGACCGTCGATATCGGCCGTGGCGAGGAAGAACATGTCACGAGACTCGACGAACGTGCGATAGGAGTCGCCGATCTCGTTGGTGGTTGCCTCGTCCAAGCGGTCGGCGAGCCGCCTGGTGTCGTGGCGGTCCTGCAGGTCGCGCTGACCTGAGTTGTACTGCTGCAGCATCGCTCCTCCTCGTCCATCGGCGTGACGTCCGCGACGATCACGGACGAATCCTAGGTCTCGCCCGCGAGCCGCCGTTCGCTGCCGGTCGACGGTGCGCCCGCAGGTCTTGGCGGGACCATCAGACCAAACGTGTCCTACGATTCCGACATCTCGAAGGGGGAAGCCATGACCTATCCGAACACCTTGGTATTCGTCGACTACCCGACCGATGACGTGAACGCCGCTCGGGCGTTCTACGCACAGGTCTTCAACTGGGAGGTCGAGGACCGCATCGCCGACACGTTCGCTCGAATCGTCCCGGGCCAGAACTTCAAGCTCGACGATGGCACACAGGGCCCGACCGGAAACTTGCACATGGGCATCTACAACGCCGCCGACGCGCGCCCGCGGCCACCGAGCGCGCCGAGCGAGCCGACAACATTGAACCGCAGTGGTCGTGGGGTTCGCGCATGGATACTCGTGAGCGACGACGACTCCGTCGATCGGATCCTCGACGCAGCGGAGCGTCTGGGCGGAACCGTGTTGTGGCGCGACCACTTCTGGACCGAGTTCGGCGGGGCGAATGCGTCGTTCCTCGACCCGTGGGGCAACCAGCTGATGCTGTGGCAGCATCTGAAGGGAGTCGAGACCGACGACGACACCCACCAGGTGGTCGGCGAGTTCTCGGTACCGCAGGGTTGGACCTACGAGTAACCACGTCTTCGAGCCGCAGCGTCCGAACGAACTCATGGATCAAACACCGAAGACGGCTCGAAGGCCTTCGTCGATGTCGTCCTGAGGACACCACCTCACAGG
>JAYSLK010000825.1:0-4184 GCA_043725585.1 Actinomycetota bacterium | reverse complement strand
TGTGTTCGCTCGCCACGGAGTGAGCATTCGCGCCGCCGAGCAGGAGGGGAATGCCCCCGACGCCCGGTTGGTGTTCATCACCCACGAGGCCAAGGAATCAGCCGTGCAGGCCACGATGCGCGAACTTCGGGAACTCGACGTGGTGCGGAGCCTCGGCGGCCTGCTCCGGGTGATCGGGGCTTGACATGAGATACGTGAGCACCCGCGGCAGCGCGCCCGAGATCGGGTTCGTCGATGCGCTGCTGGCCGGTCTGGCGCCCGATGGCGGGCTGTACGTTCCGGCGGAGTGGCCGAACCTCGCCGATGCGAGCCGTGACGCGACGTATGCCCAGCTGGCAGCGACGGTGATCGCTCCCTTCGTGGGCGACGAGGTGGCGCGGGCGGATCTCGATCGGATGTGTGACGAGGCGTATGCCACGTTCCGCCACCCAGCGACCGTGCCGCTCGTGCAGATCGACGACCACCACTTCGTGCAGGAGCTGTTCCACGGCCCCACCCTCGCGTTCAAGGACGTTGCGCTCCAGCTCGTCGGGCGGCTGTTCGACCATGTGCTCACCCAGCGCGCCGATCGCGTCCGCATCGTCGGCGCCACCAGCGGCGACACCGGGTCGGCCGCGATCGACGGCGTGAAGGGGTGCGCGCACGTCGAGATCGTGATCCTCTATCCGCTCGGTCGTACGAGCGACGTTCAGCGCAAGCAGATGACGACCGTCGACGCTCCGAACGTGCGCACCGTCGCGATCGAGGGCACGTTCGACGACTGCCAGGACCTCGTCAAGGCGATGTTCAACGACGCTCCGTTCCGTGAGTCGCAGCGGCTCAGCGCCGTCAACAGCATCAACTGGGCGCGCGTGATGAGCCAGGTCGTCTACTACGTCGCTGCGTGCAGGGCGTTGGCCACCCCGCTCACGTTCTGTGTGCCGACGGGCAACTTCGGCAACGTCTTGTCTGGCTGGATCGCTCAGCGGATGGGGGCGCCGATCGATCAGTTCGTCGTCGCCAGCAACACCAACGACATCCTCACCAGGTTCCTGCGTTCGAACGACATGCGAACCGCCGATGTCGTGCCCACGTTGAGCCCGAGCATGGACATCCAGGTCTCGTCCAATTTCGAACGCCTGCTGTTCGAGATGAACGGTCGCGACGGTGGCCTGACCGCTGAGCAACTGCAGCGGTTCCGCGCCACCGGCCGGCTGTCGGTCGAAGACGATCAGCGCGCCGAGTGGCTCGACGGCAGGTTCCTCGGAGCGCGCGTCGACGACGCCGGCACGCTCGATGTGATCGCTCGCACCTACGCTGCGACGGGGATGCTCGTCGATCCGCACACCGCGGTCGGGTTCGGTGCCGTCGAAGCACTGCGATCGAACGGCGAGATGTCGGGAACGGTGGTGACGCTGGCGACAGCGCACCCGGCCAAGTTCCCGGATGCCGTCGAACGCGCCACCGGTGTGCGGCCGCCCCTCCCGGCCCACCTCGCAGATCTGTTCGAGCGGCCAGAACACACGAGTGTGTTGCCGAACGACCTCGCGACGGTGCAGCGCTTCGTGGCCTCCACCTTCGATCGGTGACCCTGCGCCTCTCGAGCTGGTCTGAACGCCTTCTCGCAGGTGGCAGCCGTCTCAGGCGTTGCGGGAGCAGACCGCTGTCGCTACAGTGCAAATCGTTCGGGTTCCCGAACCGCTCCGTCTCCGACACGTGCGCCTGCACGTCCGATGCTGCGATGGAGTCGATCTCTTCTGGTGGTGGGGCCGCCGGTCGTGTCCGTGCACATGCTGACGGCACACGCCGAGTCCAACCTCCATGTCAGAAAGCAGGTGGCCGGTGGCCGCGGAAGCTCTCGAACAGTCCATGCTGGAGTCCAAGGACAAGGACCAGCTCTTTTCCATCGCCCAGGCGCTCGGTATCAAGACCACGGCCCGTGCGGCCAAGGCGACGCTGATCACGAAGATCCTGGAAACCACCAGTGGCGCGCCGGACACCCGCGAGCGCGAGCGTGGGACAGACACACCGCCCGTCGTCGCTGACGCTCCCTCACCGGTGAAGACGGCGACGTCGTCCGGTACGGCGACTTCACGCGGAGATGCGGCTCTCGTCGACACTCGCACCGCGAGCGCCGTGGTCTACGGGCCGGACGGGGAGCCGCTCGCCGATTGGGAGCTCGAGCTGGTGCAGGCGGGCGAACTCAGCGTGAGCGACGTTCTTGCAGCGCCAGCTCCCACGCGGCCCACAGTGCGAACGCAACGAGATCGAGGTCGCACGGGTACCGCAGGCGCGCCAGCCGCGGCACCGACGAGCGAGCGTAGCGGTGCCGGTGGTGACGCCCGGGGAGACGTCAACGACGGCCAAGGCCGCGGCAGCCAAGGACGCGACGGCCAAGGACACAGCAGTCAAGGACTCGACAGCGGCGACGATCAGGGCGACGACATCGGCGACGGCCAGGGTGACGGCCAGGGTGACGGCCAGGGTGACGACCAGGGCGACGACCAGGGCGATGGGGAGAGCCGCAACAGCCGTCGACGGCGGCGTCGCCGCAACAAGGGCCGCGCCGACGCGCCACAGACCGGAGACCGATATGACGGCGGTGGAAGCGGCCAGCCCCAGGACCGGCTGACGCGCCCCGACCGCACCGGTCGGGCCGATGGCGGCTACGCCTCCGGGCGCGCCGACATCGGTGATCGCGCTGATCGTGACGGCGTCGACTCCGCCGGCCCCACCAGCACCACCAACGCCTCCGAGCTCGTCACGGTGTCGGGATATCTCGACCTGCGCGACGAGGGATACGGCTTCCTGCGCGTGAACGGGTACCTCGCCAGCCGCGACGATGCCTACATCCCCGTGAAGCTGACCCGCCAGTTCGGGCTGCGCAAGGGCGACCACGTCACGGGGCTCAGTCGCCCCGCGGGCCGCAACGAGAAGAACCCCGCGCTGCACGAGGTGACCTCGGTCAACGGTGGAGAGCCCGAGAAGGCCTTGGACCGCAAGCGGTTCGAGGATCTCACGGCGCTGTTCCCCGACGAGAAGCTTCGTCTCGAAAACCCGCTCGACCAGAACAACATGACGGCGCGCATCATCGACCTGATCTCGCCGATCGGCAAGGGTCAGCGCGGCATCATCGTGTCACCGCCGAAGGCCGGCAAGACGACGATCATGAAGACGATCGCCACGTCGATCGAGCAGAACCACCCCGAGGTGAAACTGATGGTGCTGCTCATCGATGAGCGGCCGGAGGAAGTGACCGACATGCGTCGGACGGTGAAGGGCGAAGTCATCGCCAGCACGTTCGACAGGCCGAGCGAGGAGCACGCCCAAGTGGCCGAGCTCGCGCTCGAAAAGGCCAAGCGGCTGGTCGAGATGGGCGAGGACGTCGTCATCATCCTCGACGGCATCACCCGCCTCAGCCGCGCCTACAACCTCGCCGCCCCTGCGAGCGGTCGCATCCTCTCGGGTGGGATCGATGCCGGTGCGCTGTACCCACCGAAGAAGTTCTTCGGTGCGGCGCGCAACATCGAAGAGGGCGGATCGCTCACGATCCTCGCGACCGCTCTGGTCGAGACCAACAGCCGTATGGACGACGCGATCTTCGAGGAGTTCAAGGGAACGGGCAACATGGAGCTGCGTCTCGACCGCAAGCTCTCGGAGCGCCGCATCTACCCGGCGATCGACGTCGATGCGTCGAGCACTCGTCACGAGGAGTTGCTGTTCGATCGCAAGCAGCTCCAGATGGTGTGGAAGCTGCGTCGGGTCCTGTCGGGGCTCGCTGCCGACGGCAACGCCGCTCCCGGGCTCGAACTGCTCGTCGATCGGCTCAAGACGTTCCGCACCAACGAGGAGTTCCTGAACGAGATCGGCAAGCAGCCGTCGATGTGAGGGTCCACGAGCACCCCATCCGCTGACCTGGTGTTTCCCGGCGGTGGAGCGAGGGGGTGGTTCCGATACAATCAGCCGTCCGATTTCCCGTTGGAGCGCATCATGAAGACCGACATCCATCCGAAGTACGCCGAGATGAACGTGAAGTGCTCGTGCGGCAACACCTTCACCACCGGTTCCACCAAGGGTGGCGACCTCACCCTCGAGCTCTGCAACGAGTGCCACCCGTTCTTCACCGGCAAGCAGAAGCTCGTCGACACCGGCGGTCGCGTCGAGCGCTTCAACAAGCGCTACGGCGAGCGCAAGGGCAAGTGATC
>JAYSLK010000824.1:0-3191 GCA_043725585.1 Actinomycetota bacterium | reverse complement strand
TCGTCCGAGACGTGATCATGACGCCGAGCGCGAGCATGCCGGCGAAGAACAACCCGATCGCCGTGTCACTCGACAGGCGCGACCGCCGCGTGATCACGCTCACTCCGCTCATCATCACGACGGTGCCGGCCGCCGCACCGATCACGACCGGCCAACCGAGGAGTACTGCGGTGGCAATGCCCGGCAGGACACCGTGGGCCAGGGCATCGGCGACGAAGGCCAGGCCGCGCAGCACGACGAACGAACCGACGATCGCGCAGCACATCGCTACCAGCACCCCGGCGGAGAGCGCGCGCGTCATGAAGTCGTTGTCGATGAAGGGACTGAAGAGGAAGTCGGTCATGAGGTGGTGATGGTCGAGCTGCGACAGGAACGTGGGGACTCGTGGTCACCGCCGCCTCCCCCGAGGCAGGGTCACGCACCCGTGAGCCCGGCAGCGACCTTGGTGGCCAGTTCGATGATGAAGGCCTGGTAGCCCCCCGTCGCCGGAAGACTATGAGACGGGAGCTCGATCAACGGCACCCCGACCTCGGAGGCCACTTGCTCGGCAACGTCCGAAGGCGTGCCGACCTCGGTGAAGATCGCAGCCACACCGGTCCCAGCGGCTGCATCGAGCAGCGCGGCGAGGTCCTTGGCCGAGGCCTCGGCCGTCGACGACAGGCTTGGGATCACTGCGCCGATCAGCTCGCAGCCGTACCGGTCGGCGAAGTACCCGAGCGATTCGTGGCCGGTGACCAACCTGCATTCACCAGATGGCACGACCGACATGATCTCGCGGACCTCGGCGTCGAGCTCGGCCATCTCAGCCTCGACGGCGGCCAACTGTTCGTCGAGGCTCACGCCGAGCACCTGTTCCAGCTGCGCCGCGAGTGCCGGTGCCATCTCCTGCATCACCAGCGGATCGGCCCACAGGTGCGGGTCCTCACCGCCGTGGCCATGCTCATCCGAGTGGCCCTCGTCGGAGTGAGCCGCCTCGTCGATCGCCTGTTCCTCCTCGCTCAGCTCGCGAAGGGTGACGTGGTCGCTGGCATGGAACACCGGGATGTCGTCCTCTTCGAGCGAGGTGAGTGCGTCCTCCATGCCCTCTTCGAGGTCGAGGCCGTTCGACACCACCAGGGCCGCTCCCCGCATCGCCTCGACGTCTTGTGCCGACGGGGCGTAGTCGTGCGGGTCCTGGCCGTTCGGGATGATCACCTGCACCGTCGCGGCATCTCCCACCAACTGGGAGACCACATCTCCGAGGATGCTGTAGGTCACGACGATCAGCGGCTTGTCGTCGACGAGCACCGTCGATGTGGTCCGCTCGCCGCCGGCACCATCATCGCCGCACGAGGCGAGCAGCGCGACGGCGCCGACCAATCCCAGACCGATCAGCCCCCGACCGGCGAGGCCACGGCGACGACGAATCGAAGGGCTGGCTGCCACGAGGCTCGCTTCGGGGTGGGGATTCGAACGGAGAGACATGACCGGCCTTCGATTCTCACAGGGATGGTTCCCAACGCGTTCTCAGTACTGGGAATGTATCCCACTATTGTGCCCGTGCGGCCGCCCGACCGCAACGCCCGTACGCGCCGTCGTGCTGCGGTCCCGACGAAGGGCCGCTCGGTCCGAAGCGACGACAGGTCGCTGGGTAACCTTCGCAAGGTGACCGACACCGCAGCCGCCCCCACCCAGGTTCCGCTCGTCCAGTACCTCGTGCTCGGTGACCGGCCACACCTCGTCGCCAATCAGTGCACCTCGTGCGGTGCTCGGTTCTTCGACCGGCGCAACGCTTGTGCCGGCTGTTTCGACACCACGTTCGAACCCGTCGATGTTGCTACCGACGGCGAAGTGCGTGCCTTCACGATCGTCACGTTCGCGGCCCCCGGTGTCCCGGTGCCGTTCGTCTCGGCGATCATCGACTGCGACGGCACCAGCGTGCGCGGCAACATCGTCAACACCGCGCCCGACCCCGAACACGTCACCCTGGGCATGCGTGTTCGCCTCACCACCATCTCGCTCGGCACCGACGACAACGGCACCGAGGCGATCGGCTTCGGCTTCGAGCCGGCCTGAACACCGCTTCACACCGGATCACACCGGATCACACCGGATCACACCGGATCACACCGGACCACTCGAAGGAGACCCACATGGCCGAGAACGTGTACATCCTCGGAATCAAGATGACGAAGTTCGGCAAGCACGCCGACAAGGACGTCGTCGATCTGGGCGCCGAGGCCGCCATGGGCGCGCTCGCCGATGCCGGTGTCACGATGCGCGAGATGGGCATCCTCGCGGCTGGAAACCTGATGAACGCCAGTTCCGGATTCGGACAACAGCTCCAGAAGCAGATCGGCCAGACCGGCATCCCCGTGTACAACGTGGCCAATGCGTGTGCAACCGGGGCGACCGCGCTGCGCACCGTGATCATGGCCGTCAAGTCCGGCGAGGTCGACTACGGCTTGGCGGTCGGGGTGGAGAAGCTCGCCGGCGCCGGCCTGCTGGGCGGAGGCGGCACGGCCAAGACCGACGGCAAGGTGTGGTCGCCGAAGGGTCGCTACGGAGCGGTGGCCCCCACCGATGGCCGGATCGGCACCGACGCAATGCCCGGCACCTTTGCCCAGGTGGGCATGGAGTACGGCCACAAGTACGGCGGTGCGAGCTTCGAGTTGTTCGCCAAGATCAGCGAGAAGAACCACGCCCATTCAACGCTCAACCCACTCGCTGCCTACTCGAAGCGGTTCACGCTCGAGGAGATCATGGGCGACATGATGATCGCGTACCCGAACACCCGGCCGATGTGCTCGGCCAACTGCGACGGCGGTGCCGCTGCTGTCGTGGTGAGTGAGGCGAAGTTGCGCACTCTGTCTCTCGAGCAGCAACGACGGGCCATCAAGATCTCCGCTTCGGTGCTCACCACCGACCCGTACGAAGAGGCCTGTCAGATCCTCCCGAACGTGAACACGCTCACCCGCAACGCGGCCAAGATCGCCTACGAGCAGGCCGGGGTGGGCCCAGAGGATCTCGACCTGGTCGAGTTGCACGACTGCTTCGCAACCGCAGAACTGGTCCACTACGACAACCTCATGCTGTGCCCGGAGGGTGGCGCCGTCGACTTCTTCAACTCCGGCGCACCGTGGCGAGACGGCAGCACACCCGTGAACGTGTCGGGCGGCCTGCAGAGCAAGGGTCATCCCATCTCGGCCACC
>JAYSLK010000823.1:0-2870 GCA_043725585.1 Actinomycetota bacterium | reverse complement strand
TCGGCGCGTTCACGGTCGCACTCGCCGGATGCGGCAGCAATGACGGTTTCGATCCGTCCGGGTCTGCCGAGCGCGGGATCCGCGAGCAGATCTACGTCGAACTGGAGCTCGCGAGTGAGGTCGAGTGCGGTGAACCACCCACGACCGATGTCGGGGCCACGTTCGAGTGCCTGGCCACCGACGAAGAGGGTCACACCTACACCTTCGTCGCCAAGATCCTCCCCGACAAGGTCATCGGTACCCGCCTCGACTGACCCACGCGGTCGTTGTCGCATTCCTCGGCGGCGGGGGGCGATCGATCCTCAGGTCGTGAGCACGGTGCAGGCGCTGATGCCGGGCGCTCCGTACACGTGGGTGAACGCCGTCGTGGCGTTCTCGACCTGACGCACGCCGGCGCGGCCCTGCAACTGCAGCACGCTCTCGTACACCTGTCGCAGACCTGAGGCGCCGATCGGCTCGCCGTTGGCGATGCAGCCGCCGTCGGTGTTGATCGGCAGGCGGCCACCGATGGACGTCTCGCCCATCTGGATCATCCGCTCCTGCTCGCCATCGGCGCACAGGCCCGTCTCGGACATGTGCATCACCTCGGCACCGCTCTCGGTGTCTTGCACCTGCGCCAACGAGATGTCGCTCGGCGACACGCCCGCCATCTCGAAGGCGCCCTTGGCCGCGGCGACGCTCGGGCTGTCGCCACGGTCGGGCGACAACCACGAGTTGAACACCTCGAAGCTGCCGAACGGACGGCTGCGCAAGACAGCCGACTTGAGGTGCACCGGCTTCGATGTGTAGTTCTTGGCCAGGTCGGCCCGGGCAAGGATGAGCGCCACACCGCCCTCGCCAGGCGAGCAGAACATGTACTGGGTGAGCGGATTGCTGAGCATCGGCGCGTTCAGCACCTCGTCTTCGCTCATCGTCTTGCGCCGCCATGCGTTGTCGTTCTTCGACCCGTTCTCGAAGTTCTTCACCGACACCTTGGCCAGCGTGGAAGTGGTGATGCCGTACTGATGCATGTAGCGCTGGATCTTCATGCCGAAGAACTGGGTGGTGAGCATCAGGCCCGAATCGCCGTACCACTTCTCGAGCCCGAATGCCGCCGGATCCGGGTCGAATGCCCCACGAGGGTGCTTGTCGAAACCGATCGCCATCACCACATCGGCTGCGCCGGCCTTGATCGCGTTGTAGGCGCTGATCAGCGCGCTACCGCCCGTGGCACAGCCGTTGGCCACGTTGATGAACGGCAACCCGGTGAGCCCGAGCATGCTCACCATCGTGTCGGCGTTGCCGGCGGCCGCAGAGCCTCCGAACGCGTACTGCACGTCGCTCCACTGCACGTTGGCGTCGGCCAACGCAGCACGGGCCGCGAACGCCCCCTGCTCCATGCCGGACGATTCGTGGCGGCCGAAGGGGTGGATGCCGATACCGACGATGGCGACGTCACTCATGAGGCTTCTCCGTTCGTGCTCTGGTTCTGGTCCGAGGCGACTGAGTCGGCTGAGTCGATCGGGGCGATCGGGGCGAATGCGTAGGTGAGGACCTCACGACCTTGCGCGTCGATCGCGAAGGGCAGCACGACCATCTCCATCTCCATGCCGATCTGGAGAACGGCAGGGTCGTTCAGCGTGAGACGGCTCTCGACGATCACTTGGTCGCCGAGCAGGACGTACCCCACGCCGTACGGCTCGAAGTCCTTTGCGCTCTCGGTGCCCACGTACGGCGGGTTCTTGGGCGGGAAGCCCTGGATCGTCCAGCTCCAGAGTGTGCCACGCCGCGGCAGGAGCACGTCTTCGGCCACGCGTGACGCCGTCTTGGGGCATGCGGCGGCTCGAGGGAACACCGTGACACCGCTCTCGGGGAAGTGGCTCCCGATGAGCTGCGGTTCGTCGGACGGCCAGGTGAACACACCTTCGGCCACGAGCACCTGTTCAGACATGGCCCGATCCTCGCACGTACGATTGCCCGCCTGACAACCGAGCGGACACCACGTTCGGCTCGACCCGAACGAGGAGTCGCGATGCAGTGGATCGTGCACGGTGAGCGAACCATCTACGACAGCCCTTGGGTCCGCCTCGCCCTCACCGACATCGAGATCCCGGGCGGTGCACGTTTCGATCACCACGTGATCCGGATGCCGGCCGCGGCAGCCGGAACCGTCGTCCACGATCCGCAGCGTGGCGTCCTGTTGTTGTGGCGGCATCGGTTTGCGACCGACACCTGGGGTTGGGAGGTGCCGGCCGGACGTGTCGATGCCGGCGAAACGCCCGAGCAGGCGGCCGTGCGCGAGACGTTGGAGGAGACCGGATGGCAACCGGGCCCGGTGCGCCCGCTCACGTCGTACTTTCCCCACAACGGCACCAGCGACGCCACCTTCCACCTCTTCGTGGCAGACGGTGCAACCGAGGTCGGACCGCCGAGCGATCCGAGCGAGAGCGAACGCGTCGAGTGGGTCACCGAAGCCACGCTCCGTGACGAGATGCGTGCCGGGCGAGTGAGGGATGGCCTGTCGCTCACTGCGCTGTTGTGGTGGTTCGCGTTCGCGAACCACACGTGAGCAGCGACGTGTCGCCGGTTCCCACCAACGGTCGCCCCCGAATTCCCTCAAGAAACCGTCAAGCGCAACCGATGAATGACAGCGACACACGGCTGCGAACAGTCGGACACGGCCGACGACCGGCCACGAAAGGACGAGCAATGACCAGGATCATGACGGCAGCCATCGCATCGATCGCGCTGTTGACGGCGTGCGGCGGGGGAGACAGCGCCTCGGACAATCGGGCCAAGGTGGCCGACGAGTTGATGGATTCGGCGAAGGCCGAAGGTCTCGAACTCGACCAGGAGTGCGTCGACAAGATCGCCTCGAAGCTGTCGGATGC
>JAYSLK010000822.1:0-2651 GCA_043725585.1 Actinomycetota bacterium | reverse complement strand
GCCGGCGATCGGGCGCATCGTCGAGCGAGTCGAGAGCCACGGCAAGCACCTCGAGATCGTCTGGGACGACGGTCTCATCCTCCACTCGAACCTGAGGCTCAATGGCTCGTGGCACCTCTACCGCCACGGTGAGCGCTGGCGTCGCCCGGGCACGCAAATGAGGGCAGAGGTGCACTCCGCCGACTGGATTGCGGTGTGCTTCAACGCCCCGATCATCGAGACGTATCGCGAGTTCGATCGGTTCCGCCATCCCGGGTTCGGACCGCACGGCCCCGACCTGAGCCGACCCGACGCCGATCTCGACGAGAGCATCAACCGGCTGTACCACTATCACGACCAGTTGGCACCGGTGAGCGACGCGCTGCTCGACCAACATGTCGCCAACGGCATCGGCAACGTGTATCGCTGCGAGGTGCTGTGGGCGTGCGGGTTCCATCCGTTCGCACCGGTGTCGGCGCTCGATGCCGACGATTGCTCGTTCGTGATCACCACCGCCGCTGCGCTGTTGCGCTCGAAGCTGCGGCACAGCCCTCGGGTGACGGCGTCGATCACGCCGCCCGGCTCGTTCGTGCGGGGCGACCTCGCCGTTTACGGCCGCAACGGGCAGCGGTGTGGGCGGTGTGGCAACACCATCCAGGTGTGCCAACCAACGGTGAACGATCGGTTGCTCTATTGGTGCCCCGGTTGCCAGCTGCATCGTTCGCTCGACACCATGCAGCTCGTCGACCACGACGCGGTCCGCGAGATGGATCCGCATCCCGCCGCCGCGAAGTTCTTGAGCAACCTGCCCTGGCGTCGCAGTCACCCGCTCGCCGGCTGATTTTCCACGGATCTCCCGCTCGAAGGCACGGTCGAGATCCCGCTCGAGCTCCTGCTCGAACGCCGAGTCACGTGCCCGCGCGAGATCAGCGCTTGCGAGCGCGAGCCGCCTTGGTGTTGTCCTTGGGACGGCGAAGTTCCTTGCGCAGCACGAATCGCAGTCCGCTCCAGATGTCGTCGATCGCACACACCTTGTTGTCGACCCACCCGGTCCGCAGGATCTCGGCGCGCAGGCCGTCTTCGGTGATGTCGGTCTCGACGCCGGAGGTGCGTTTCGGCCAGGCGATCCACACGGCGCCGTCGGGCGGGAGCGATGCCGTCAGCTTCGGCCAGTCGGCCTTCAGCACGATGCGTTGCGTGTAGAAGGCGATCACGATGTCGAGCGGCGGCATCAACGACTGCTGCCACACGGCACCGCCGAGTCCGCCGTCGGCGTCGAGCAACCCGGCGAAGTGGTCGGGGGCGCGGCGCACGGTGAACACCTTGTCGTCGGCGAGCCCGAGCTTCTTTGCCAGGGGGGTGTTGGAGTATCCGGCGCTCATGGTGCCGCTCTCAGGCCGGCGTTGCTCAGCACCTTGTCGACGTCGATGCGGACCACCACACGATCTTCGCGCACCTTGGGCTGTCGGTAGCGCACCGCGTACGCCGCGACCGCGGTGGCCACGTCGTCCGCGTCCGCGCTCACCGCGCTCGTTCCTTCGAAGGTGATCCATCGTCCACCGTCCACCTGGCACACCGCGGCGCGCGCTCCAGCTCTGGCGTGCGCCGCCTTGGCCGATGAGGCGAAGGTGATCACCCGCACCATGCCGAGATCGTGGTCGTAGGTGAAGCCGACCGGCACCACGTGCGGGCTGCCGTCGACCCGAAGCGTGGTGAGCGTGGCGAGGTGCCGCTCGGTGAGGAACTCGAGCGCCGCGGCGCTCAGGGATTGCTGCATCTGCACATCATGCCGCCGTCACCCCAGAACCCATCGCGATGAGAGATGAGTGCCGGTGGGCCGCCCATTTCTCATCACGCCGACCGCCTGCCCCAACGCGATGAGAGATGAGGGCGCGTGGGCCACTCATCTCTCATCGCGGAGGTTGGGGTGGCCGGGGGAGGGTCAGGTGGTGGCGATGGCTTGGAGGACGTCGGCGTTGGCCGCCCGCCGGGCCGGGAACCATGCCGCGAGCACCGTCAGAGCGATCGACGCCACGACGAAGATGACGATAGACGTGACCGACACGCTGAAGGTGGTGAGGCCCTGATCCGACAGCGCCTTCACCACGATCCAGCCGAGGGCCATGCCGAGCGCCGTGCCCATCAAAGCTCCGAGCACGCCGGTGATCATCGCCTCCCACCGGATGCTGCTGCGCACCTGCGGACGGGTCATGCCGATCGCCCGCACCAGACCGAGCTCACGGCGGCGCTCGTAGACGGCGAGCAGGAGCGTGATCACGATGCCGAGCACCGCGATGAAGACCGACATCAGCAGCAGGGCATAGATGAAGTTGAGGAACCCGTCCACCTGCGACGACTGAGAATCGATGAACTCCGCCCGGGTCTCGAGCTTTGCGGTGGGGTAGTCGTCGGAGACGGTGCGGATGGCCGTCTCGGCCTCGTCGGCAGACAGGCCGGGGGCGGACTCGATCAGCACCTGAGCGGTGAAGATGTCGCCCGGCTGTCCGTCGAACAGCTCGCGAGCCACGATGACGTTGCTGAAGTCGTCTCGCTCGAAGGTGCCGACGAGGGTGAGGTCGCGGGTCTCCTGGTTCAGGAACACGACGCGCAACGTGTCGCCCACCTCGAGGCCGTCGCGCTCGGCCTTGTCGTCGGACAACAGGATGCTGTTC
>JAYSLK010000821.1:0-3832 GCA_043725585.1 Actinomycetota bacterium | reverse complement strand
GATGTCACCTCCGACGATGTCACCTCCCCCCGGCTACGTCGCATACGGATCTTCGGCGGCGGCGATGCCGTCTCCGTTCCAGCGCATCAAAGGTCTTTCCAAGGCCATCGACATCCTGCTGATCATCACCGCGCCCTTGCAGGCGCTCGGCATCGTCGGACTGCTGCAGGTCAGGGGAAAGGCACGCGATTTCATCAATGGTGAGATCAGCCGCAGAGAGTTCACCGATGCCACCCGCGTCAACGTCTCGAGCCTCTCCGGCCTGTTGGTCATCCCGATCGCGGTGTTGACGATCATCGTCATGTATCGGATGGCCCAGAACCTCCGCGCGCTCGGCCGACACGGCGCCACATGGGCACCCGGCTGGTCGATCGGCGGTTGGTTCTGCCCGCCGTGCGCCATCTATGCCATCCCCTGGCTGATGTTCCGCGAGTTGTGGCGCGGATCAGATCCGACGCTCGCGCCGAACGACCTCGGCTGGAAGCAGGGTCCTGTGAGCCCGCTGGTGAATGTCTGGTGGGTGCTGTTCGGGCTCGTCCCGATGATCGGCTTCGTCACGTCGGCCGGCCTCGTCACGAACATCGGATCGATCGACGAGACCGAGATCGCTCAGCGGTTCGATGACTTCGCCGTCATCAACGTGGTGCTGGCTCTCGTGGCCATCGTCACCACCTTGGTGTACCTGTTGATGATGCGCCAGCTCACCAGCCGGCACATGCAAGCGACGCGAGAGCAGTGAGGCGATCGGCAGGTCGATGACCGTGTACCTCGTACGCCATGCCAAGGCGGGCAGCAGATCCAACTGGGACGGCGATGACATCGATCGGCCGTTGTCGAGCAACGGCTGGCATCAGGCGCGCATGGTCGGTGCGAAGCTGGCCAAGCGCTCACCGTCGGCGTTGTACGCCAGCCCCTACCTGCGGTGCGTGCAATCGCTCGAACCGTTGGCCGAGCTCTGTGGTCTGGAGATCATCGCCGACGATCGGCTCGCGGAGGGGGGCAGCTTCGAACAACTTCTCATCCTGCTCGCCGAAGTACCCGACGATGCGGTGCTGTGCAGCCATGGCGACGTGATCCCGGAGACCATCGCTGCGTTGCAGCGCCGAGGCTGCCGCATCCTCAACCAGCCCGACTGGCGCAAGGCCACGGTGTGGCGTCTGGAGCGATCGATGTCGGGCGAGTTCGAGACGGCACGGGTGACCCCGCCGCCGGGATGACCGACCCGACCATCAGGACCCGACCATCAGGACCCGACCATTGGGACCCGACCATCAGCCGAAGTTGCAGTCGATCTGGAAGTTCTCGGTGGTGCAATCGTCGGAGGTGTACACGAAGGCAGTGAACGCGGCCGCGATCGCGAGGGCGACGAGGCCGAGGATCAGACCGGCGACCGCCAGGCCTCGACCCTTGCGTTGCCGGCTCTTGGTCGCCTTCATGCCGAGCAGGCTGAAGATCACCGCGAGCACGCCCGGCACCTGGATCCAGATCCAGAAGCACGGCAGCAGCGCCACCAGTCCGAGCACGAACCCGGTGATCGCCATGCCGCTGAACCGTGACGCCGGCGGCGGTTCGCCCACTGGCGCGTACATCGGCTGACCGCCCCACGGACCCGCTGGTGGAGCGGGCGAAGACGTGGGAAACGGCGGCGGTGTCATCGACGTCGGCGGCGGCGGCGATGGCTGTCCCGACCAGGGGGCTCCTTGGCCGGAAGGCTGATCGCTCGGTGGCGGCGGCATGCTCATCGCGAGGAAGCTACCTCATGGAGTGACCGTGGTGACGGTGCTCGGCTCGGTGCCGAGACCCTCGACGCCAAGACCCTCGACAAACGACTGCACCAAGCCAACCATGTCTGCGGGCGGGTTGCTGGCGAGACACAGCTGACCCTGCACCTCGGCGAGTTCGATGTCGGGTTCAGCAAGGAACCTCGCTGCGGTGACCGCATACAGGCAATGGGCGTCCGCGTAGCCAGGTTCGAGCGTCACCACGCGTTCGAACGTCGCCAGCGCTGCGTCGAGCGACGTCTGAATCAGCGCGGGGTCGTCCGTGAGGCGCGAGTTCTGGACCAGGATCCAGGCCGTGTACGTCCGAGCTTCGGCGTTGTCGGGATCGATGTCGGTCACCCGTTTGAAGCGCTCGAAGGCACCGGCGAGATCGGAGCCGAGCAGGGCTCGACCCTCGGTGAGCGCCAGTGCAACCTCGTCGGCCGGCTGGCCACCGGTCATCGTCTGACCCTCGACGCGTTGACCCGACGATCGGGCCACCAGCCACCCGGCCAGCACCGCCACGGCCAACACGCCCACGATCGAAACCACCGTCACCATCGGCTTCACCCGTCGTTTCGCGGGCAACGCGGCCCGCCCGTCGCTGATCGAGCGCATCACGCTCGCCGCTCGGGCGGTGTATCCGTCCTTCAACGCGACGTAGTCGTCGTCGTCGACGTCGCCTGCCTCGTACTCGAGCTCGAGATCGGTGATCGAGCGGAGCAGGAATCGACGCTCTTCTTCCAGCCGCGCCAGCTCGTCAGGATCCATCGCGTTCGGCCCCGCCTGCTTCGCCTTCGGACCTGTCGTCGGACTCGGTTCCGGCAGCAGACTCGGCTCGCCGCGCATCGGCAACCAGCTGCCGGTCATCATCGGTGGCCACGGTGTCGGCCGCCCGTTTCCAGCGCCGGAAGGCGACGGCGAGGCCGGCCACCCCGCAGACGAATGCCACGACCGGAAGGATCCACACGACAGCGTCGATGCCATCGGCCCTCGGCACGAGCAGCACCTGGGCGCCGAACCGCTGTTCGATGAAGGTGATGATCTGGTCGTCGCTGGCCTCACCGGCATCGACCTGCGACCGGATCTCGGTGCGCAGCGCGGCGGACGCGTTGTTGCGCGACTCGAACACGCTCTCCCCATCGCAGATCGGACACGCCAGGCGCTTGCTGATCGCCTCGACCCGCTCGCCCGGCGTGAGCTCGTCGCTCGCCCGACCCAGGCCGATCACCATCAGGGCGATCACGACCACACCGAGGATGATCCATCCCGGACCGCGCTTGAACGCCTGCCAGCGCGGCGAAGCCATCAGGCCGACCCGTCGCGCATCGCTTGCAGTTCCAACGCCACGGCGTCGGCGGTGACGGGCCCGGCGAATCGTCGGCGCACCACACCGGTGGGATCGATGATCCAGGTCTCGGGTACCTGCGCCACACCGAAGTCGACCGAGACACCGCCATCGCGATCGCGGATCACCGGCCAGCCACCGCCGTTGTCAGCGAAGAACTCGCGCACCGACTCGTCGCTGCCGCGAGCGCTGATGATGGTGTACAGCTCCGCGCCGTCGGCCAGTTGCGATTGCTGTTCGGCCAGGGCGATCAGCTCCGGGTGCTCGTCGACGCATGGCACGCACGTCGGGTCGAAGAAGTTCAGCACCACCCAGCTGCCCTTGCGCCGGCTGAGATCGAACGGCTGGTCGTCGAGCGTGGTGCTGATCACGCTCGGCGCCGGACGGCCGAGCAGGAACGATTGCACCTGCTTGTCACCGCCGGTGTCGCTGCTCGCCAGCACGACGAACAACCCGGCGAGCACGACCGCGACGGCGAGAGCGACGAAGGGAGCCAGGCGCACTCGACGAGCCGCGCCCGTGCCATCGATGACGAGGTCGTCCCCCATGCTCGGCTCAGACATGGGCCGGCTCGGGTTCGCCGGGAACGGGCGCGGATGTCGGCGATGTGGGCAAGCGGCGGCGCTTGCCGGGGAAGGCCGCGAGCAGGGTGCCGACCGCCATCAGCCCACCGCCGATCCACATCCACAGGATGAGCGGCTTGATGAACACCTTCACCTGGGCC
>JAYSLK010000820.1:0-2894 GCA_043725585.1 Actinomycetota bacterium | reverse complement strand
CGGTCGAGCAGCGGCGCCGGGATCGTGTCGGCCACGTTGGCCGTGGCGATGAACACCACCTGGCTGAGATCGAGCTCGACTTCGAGGTAGTGATCGCGGAAGGTGTGGTTCTGAGCGGGGTCGAGCACTTCGAGCAGTGCCGCGGTCGGATCGCCGCTCCAGCCGCCTGCGCTGAGCTTGTCGACCTCGTCGAGCAGCACCACCGGGTTCATGCTCCCGGCTTCGACGATCGCCCGGGCGATGCGGCCGGGTTGGCTCCCGACGTAGGTGCGCCGGTGGCCGCGGATCTCGGCCTCGTCGCGCACGCCACCGAGCGCGACCCGCACGAAGTTGCGGCCCATCGCGCGGGCGATCGACTCGCCGAGACTGGTCTTGCCGACGCCTGGGGGGCCGACCAGCGTGACGACGGTGCCGGCCGACCTCGTGTGCTCGGCGACCTCGCGGTCGTTGCGCAGCTTGCGCACCGCGAGGAACTCCACGATGCGATCCTTCACGTCGTCGAGGCCGAAGTGATCTGCGTCGAGCACGTCGCGCGCCGCTGTGAGGTCGAGTTGGTCGGGCGTGCGCGTGGCCCAGGGCAGATCGAGGATGCGGTCGAGCCACGTGCGCACCCACGAGTGCTCCGGGCTCTGCTGACTCATCCGTTCGAGCCGGTCGATCTCCTTGTCGATGAACGAGGCGACCTTCTCGGCCAGATGGGGTCGGATCGCGGCGAGCTTCGACCGGTACTCGCCCGTCACGTCGTCGTCGCCCCCACCCAGTTCCTTGCGGATCGCTGCCAACTGCTGGCGGAGCAGGTAGTCGCGCTGCTGCTTGTCGACGCCTTCGGTGACGTCGGCCCGGATCTGTGCCGTCACCTGCAACTCGGCGAGGTGACCTCGCGCCCAATCGCCGACGATCTGGAGCCGCTCGTCGACGTCGACGGCGTACAGCACGTTCGAACGGAGTTCGAGGTCGGCTCCGCTCCAGGCGACGACGGCGTCGGCCAGCGGGCCGGGTTCGCCGACCGTTCGCAGGATCTCGGGAAGCCGGCGACTCTGGCGCAGCTTGGCGATCTCTTCGAGCACCACGCGCAGCTCGCGAGCGGCCGCCTCGATGCGAGGTGTTGGGCGAGGTTCGTGGAGCACGTCGACGTCGGCGTGGTCGGCGCCGCGCTCGCTGGCGTGGCGGGCGAGGATGCGGGCCCGGCCCTCGGCCTGGACGATCGCGGCCGGCTGGCCCGAGGGCAGCGAGCCGCGACTGGGCACTCGCGCGACCACGCCGACATCGTGGCGCCCGGTGGCGTCGGTCGGCGCCACCAGGAGGACGCGCCCGTCACCCGAGGATGCAGCCTCGACCGCGAGCCGAATGGCGTCGCTGTCGAGGGCCAAGGTGACCAGGGTGCCCGGGAGCACCACCGTGGGGAGCGCGAGGACGGGGAGCGAGGACGAGACGAGCATCGAACGGGTGGTGGGGATGTTCTCCGAGTCGGTCATGCCGAAGAGGGTATCGTCATGCAACTTGATTGCAACCCACTCAACTTTATGGAGCCACGTCGAGCATCAACTGGTGAGTGCAGTCGCTCTCTCGAGCGCCTCGCTCCACGACGCCTCCGACGCGATCAGGGTCCGGAACGGCATCACCATCTTCGGCATGCTCACGCCGAGCACGCCTCGCAGCCTGCCCTCCCACCCGTACAGCGCGGCGAACGATCCATCGATCGAACCGGCGAACACATGCACCTCGTCACCGCCGTGGGCGCGGCCGACGAACTGGATCCGGCTCTCGAACTGATCGCTCCAGAAAAACGGCACCGACTCGTACGGGGTGGGTGTGCCACCTGTGGCTACGGCCAGCAGGTTGCGCGCCGCAGCGGCGCCCTGCTCGGCGGCGTTGGTCCAGTGCTCCACACGCATCACGGCATCGTCGTGCGGATCGAACACGTGGTTGTGCCACCGAGCGCAGTCGCCCGCGGCGTACACACCGGGTGCCCCGGTCCACAAGGTGTCGTCGCACACCACGCCATCGCCCAGTTCGAGCCCGCTCCCGGCCAGCCACTCCGTGGCCGGCGAGACGCCGACGCCCACCACCACCACGTCGCTCCCGATGAGGGTGCCATCGCTCAATCGCACGCCGGACACCCTGCCGTCGGCGCCCTCGATCTCCGACACCTGCACGCCGCAACGCAGATCGACGTCGTGGCGGGCGTGCACGCTCGCGACCGCAGCACCCAGTTCGACACCGAGGCCACGGATGAGTGGAGACGGCGCGCCTTCGAGCACGGTGACCACACACCCGGCGTGACGCGCCGTCGCCGCCACCTCGAGACCGATGAACCCAGCGCCGATGACCGTGACCCGAGTGGACGGTTCAACGAAGCGCGAGCGCAGGTCGAGGGCGTCCGCGAGGGTGCGCAACTCGCAGATGCCGTCGAGCACGGGTTGGCCGGGCAGGCGTCGAGGCGCCGCTCCCGTGGCGATGACGAGACCGTCGTAGGCGACCTCGGTGCCGTCGGCGAGTCCGAGGACCCTGCGTTCGGTTTCGAGCGCGGTTGCCCGCACGCCGAGCCGAAGATCGAGGTGGAGTTCGTCGAACGCCTCGGGCTTGCGGAGGCGGATGCGGTCGCCATCCCACTCGCCGGCGAGCAGCTTCTTCGACAGCGGAGGACGGTCGTACGGCACTTCGTCCTCGGCGCCCACCAGCGTCACCCGACCGGAGAAGCCTTCGGTGCGCAAGGTCTCGCAGGCTCGCAGGCCCGCCAACGAGGCACCCACCACCACCACGTGATCGATCGGATCGCCAGACATGGCAGGACTCTAGGTGACTGGTGTCGAACGGGGGTCGTGGGTGGTTCCGGGTGGGTGGCATTCGTGCTGTGTGGGCTGAATGGTTGCTTTGTTGGTGTGGCTGTGTGA
>JAYSLK010000819.1:0-2340 GCA_043725585.1 Actinomycetota bacterium | reverse complement strand
TCATGCTGTCGAGCGCGGTCGCGTTCACCCGTTCTCCCAGCGCAGTGACCGCCTTGTGAAGACCGGGGGTGTCGACGAACACCAGCTGCGTGCCAGGGCGGGTGAGCACACCGCGGACGCGGGTGCGAGTGGTCTGCGGCTTGTCGCTGACGATGCTGACCTTGCTGCCGCACAACGCATTCACCAGCGTGCTCTTGCCCACGTTCGGCCGCCCGACGATGGCGATGAACCCGCTGTGCATGTCGCCCGCCTGCTTGCCGAGTTGGTACCCGAGGGTGTGGTCGTGGCTCTCGTCGCCGAGCTCGGACGGTGTCGGTTCAGCAACGGTGGGCTCGGGGGAATCGTCGGTCGACATGAGGGGTCCGACGCTATCCGTGCCTGAGCTCAACCGGAGACGGAGGTGACCGGCGCGACCTCGCCGGGTGGTGGCACCTCGGTCGGGATGGCTGTGGTCGTGGTCGAGGTGGTTGCGGGCGCCCCGGCAAGCAGGTTCACGTAGTCATCCACGGTGACCGGCTCACCCGGGTCGGCGGTCGAGCCGTCGACACCGCGCGGAGCGCGGGTCGGTTGGCCGTCGAGGGTGAACAGCACGGGCCCGATGCCGCTCAGCTGACCGATCGTGAGCACAAGTTGGGCGAAGAAGAGCACCTGGTCGCGAGTCGGCATCGTGTCGAAGATGCCTGCCGGGAGATCGATGATCGCCGTTCCACGTTCCTTCGTCACCGTGATCGCGGCCCTCGGGGGGATCGTGGTGCGCAGGCCGACCCCGATGTCGCTCTGCGGCCCCTCGAGCAGCGCAGCCAACGCTTGCACCGGCAGGACGGGTGTCGACAACGCCTTCGACACCGGGTTCAGCTGGCTGCCGGCGACGAAGTACAGACGTACCAGTTCGGTCGGGATCTCGGTGGTGGTGGTCTGGTCGAGGGTCGTGCTGGTCGCGTCGATGGTCGTCGGCGGGATGGTGCTGGTGGAGGTGGTGGTGGTCTCGTCGAGCCCGAACTGCACGTCGCCGCTCATCGGCTCGAACTCGCTCGACTGGGGCAACCCGCACGCGATCACCGCGATCGGCAGGACGGTGAGGATCGCGATCCGCTTCGAGCCCCCCATCAGGCCACCTCGTTCAACGTGACGACGAATCGGGCGCCTCCGCCAGGGCGGTCCTCCACCCAGGCCTCGCCGCCGTGAGCGTGGGCGTGCTCGGCGACCAGCGACAGTCCGAGGCCCGTGCCCACCTTGTGGCGGGCCGCGCTGCCGCGGGCGAAGCGCTCGAAGATCCGCGACCGCTCACCGCGGGCGACGCCGGGTCCGTGGTCCTCGACCGCGAGGACGATGCCGTGGCGACCCCGAGGCTCGATGCTGACGCGGGTGGGTGCGCCACCGTGTTGGTTGGCGTTGTCGAGCAGGTTGGCGAGGATCCGTTCGAAGCGGAGCTTGTCGAGATGCACGGTCGTGGGCACCTTGCGACCGATCTCGATCGGCACGACGCCGAACCCGTACCGGTGCGCGATGCGAGTGACGAGCTCTTCGATCGCCACTCCTTCCCGATGCAGCTCGGTGGATCCCGCGTCGATGCGGGAGAGCTCGAGCAGGTCCATCACCATCTGGTCGAATCGTCGGACCTGGGTGACCACGACGTCGAGGGCTTGTTGCGTGCGATCGGGAAGGTCGGCTCGCCGTCCGTCGAGCACCTCCACCGCAGCGGACAAGGCGGTGATCGGGGAACGCAGCTCGTGGCTGACGTCGCTCGCGAAGCGAGCCTCTCGTTCCAGGCGGGTCTGCACGGCATCGGCCATCTCGTTGAACGACGTCGCCAGCTTGGCCAAGTCGGGGTCGGCCTCGGGCGCCATGCGTGCGTCGAGGCCCCCGCTGGCGATCTCGCCTGCAGCGCGGGCGACGCGTGTGAGCGGACGGAGGAGCCGGCGGTTCGTCCACCAGCCGATGAACCCGGCGATCAGCGCGGTCACCGCCGCGCCGACCAGCAACGCGGTCGCAATCGCCCCGAGCGTGCGGTCGGTGGTCTCGAGCGGAAAGCCCTCGAAGTAGAGGGTGTCGAACTCGGCGATGTAGATGCCGGCACCGAGGAACGGTTCGCCGTTCGCCTCGAACCGTTGCAATCCGTAGTTGCGCGCCTTCACGTTGGTCACCAGGTCGTCGGGCAACACCTCGTCCGGAAACCGCTCGTCGGAGAAGAACGAGCGATCGCCCGACATCAGGATGGAGAATCCACCGGGCTCGGGGAGCTGGGTGATGAACGCACGCAGATTGGCCGACTCGGGCGCCCGCATCTCGCCGCGGATCGCGTTCGCGTTCGAGAAGCTCTGCGTGCGAGCGACGCTCGTG
>JAYSLK010000818.1:0-1575 GCA_043725585.1 Actinomycetota bacterium | reverse complement strand
GACGGTCGAGGATCGCAACTTCCGCGGGGCGGTGCCGCCCGACGCGCACTGCGGTGTCGGCAGGCCCGGTCGTGGGGACTGCAAGACCGAGCGCGTACGCAGCAACCGCGATGCTCGGCACTCGGAACGCGTAGCCCTGGGTGTACAGCGATGCGGCCACCTGGGCGTCGTCGGTGCCGCGGCCGGCGGCTGTGGCCTCGATCTCGGCACGCAGCCGGTCAGGGTCGTTGATCAGCTCAGCGCAGCCGATCCAGCCATCCAACGGCGGTGCGGTGTCTGAGCAGCGCAGGTATGACACCCGTGTCTGGATGGTGGCGACGATGTCGGTGAGATCGGCGGTCATGGGCGTGCTCCCGTTGTGGCTGGGCTCGTGGCCCGTGCGATGAGCTGTTCGATCGCGGTCATGTCGAGGTGCTCTGAGAGCGCGTCCGCGACACGGTCGATCGCCTCGATCCGTGCCTGTTCGAAGGACCGGCCGGCGCTGGTGAACCGCTTCCCACGGTGCAGGGCAACAGCCGCCAGGAGAGATCTGCGGAACTCGTCGGCTTCGAACAGCCCGTGCAACGTGGTGCCGCACCAGTGTCCGACGCGCACCCCGTCGGCGACTGGGCCGCCGGGCGTGTCGAGGATCACGAATTGCTCGCCACCGTGGGGGCGCACTCGGCCGTGATGGATCTGATAGCCGTGCACTGGATGGCCGTCGGCGGAGCCCGCACGTTGCAGGGTGACCTTGTCGGGCTCGAAGCACGTGGTCACCGGGAGCATGCCGAGCCCGTCGACCATCCCGGTTCGACATTCGACCGGATCGTCGATGGTGGCGCCCATCATCTGGTAGCCGCCACAGATCCCGACTACGGTCGCGTCGGAGCGCAAGATCTCGGCGGCGAGGCCACTGTGGCGCAGCCAGGCCAGATCGTCGACGGTTGACTTCGAGCCGGGAAGCACGATCAGGTCGGGTGCACCGAGGCCGGCGCGGTCGTGGACGTAGCGCACCCTGACCCCTGCTTCGATCGTCAACGGGTCGAGGTCGGTGAAGTTCGAGATGCGTGGGAATCGCACGACGGCGACGTCGAGTTCATCGGCGAGGGCTGCTCCAGCCACGGTCACCGGCGCGTCGAGCGCCATCGAGTCCTCGGCATCGAGTCCGGTCGAGTCGAGCCAGGGGATGACACCGAGCACGGGCACACCAGTACGGTCACTCAGTTGCGCGCATCCGTCCAGCAGCAGTGCGGGGTCGCCGCGCAGCTTGTTGATCACCAACCCCTGCACGCAAGCACGCAAGTCGTCGGGCAGCAACACAACGGTGCCATAGAGCGCCGCGAACACACCACCCGGATTGATGTCGCCCACGACGATCGCTGCCATCGACACGTCGCGGGCGATGCGGAGGTTGACGATGTCATGGTCGAGGAGATTGATCTCGGTCGGGCTTCCGGCGCCCTCACACAGCACGACATCGAAGCGGCCGCGCAGGTCGGCGAGTGCTTCGAGCACCACAGGGAGCAGGTCGAGTTTCACATCGTGATACTCCGCCGCGGTCATGACCTTCCACGGCGACCCGTTGAGCACGACCTG
>JAYSLK010000817.1:0-9669 GCA_043725585.1 Actinomycetota bacterium | reverse complement strand
TGTGATCGGCGAGGCCAGGGTCGGGTCGGACACGCCCACGACTGTAACGAGCAGGCCCCTCATCATCCTGTCGCATCGGATCCGACGCGCCTCGCGGTGACCGACCGCAGCCCGATCCGCCGCCGACTTCCCGCCCCAGCCCTGCCCAAACCTCCGATCGAGGGTGGTCGCGATGTCAAGGTGTTCTCAAGACCTCATCGCCATGTGCCGATGAAGGAGACCGATATGCGTGTGCGACACATCTCTCGGCGCCACAAGCGGCGGCTCAGCCTCCTTGTCAGGTTCGCAATTGTCAGCCTGGTGCTGCTTGCCTCTGTTGGCGTGGTGCTCGGCCAATGGCTCGGCAACGTCCAGCGGGAGCGGAGCATCGCCGCTGCGGTGAAGAGCGCGCAGATCGTCGCTCGGGCGGGAATCCAGCCGCAGATCACACCCGACGACCTCGACAACGACTTCGCACCGCTCGACGCCGAGACCCGCCAGGAGCTCGACGACGCGTTCGGTTCGGCGATCAGCTCCGACGGCGTGGTCCGGTTGAAGGTCTGGAACCCTCAGCACTGGATCGTCTACAGCGACAACCCGTCGCTCGTCGGCCGCTGGTTCCCTGGCGACCAAGGACTCGATCTGGCCCTCGCCGGTGGTGTCAGCTCGACCGTCACCGATCTCAGCCGCCCCGAGGAGCTGGAGGAACGAGACTTCGGTCGACTGCTGGCTGTCTACGTTCCCCTGCGCGCCGCGAACGGACGGTTCACCAACGACGGCACCGGCGCTGTGGTGGGTGCATTCGAGATCTACATACCGTATTCCCCGGTCGCTGAAGCCATCGCGGCCGACCGCCGCACGCTGTACGGGGCGTTGGCGATCGGCCTCGCGGTGCTCTACCTCGCGTTGTTCCGTTTGGTGGCCGGCGCATCGCGTCGCCTGCGCCTCCAGGCCGAGCAGAACGCACACCAGGCCACCCATGACGGGCTCACGGACCTCCCGAACCGTCGTCAGTTGTTGATCGATCTGCAGGGCATGCTCGATCGGCGATACGGCGAGCGGTACGTGGCGCTCGCACTCATCGACATCGATCGGTTCAAGGAGATCAACGACGCGCTCGGCCACCCGAGCGGTGATCTCGTGCTCCGGGCCATTGCCGTACGCTTCCGCGAACAGATGCCCGACGCGATCATCGCCCGCATCGGGGGCGACGAGTTCGCCATCGCCGCCGAGAACCTGCCTCACGCCCAGGCTGCACTCGCGGTCGCCACCCGAATCGAAGGCGTGCTCGACGAGCCCTTCGAAGTGGCAGGCATCTCCGTGTCGGTGCGTCCCAGCATCGGCATCGCGTTGGGTCCCGACGACGGTCGCGACGCCGATGAGCTGCTGCAGCATGCCGACGTCGCCATGTACGTGGCGAAGCGCACGGGCACCGTTCGCCGCCTGTATTCACGCTCCCTCGACCACTACAGCCCGGATCGCCTCTCGCTGGCCGGTGAGCTGCGCGATGCGATCGCCACCGCATCCGGCGAGGTGCACCTCGCATTCCAGCCGAAGCTGAGCCTGCGCACCGACGAAGTCAAGGGTGTCGAGTGCCTCGTGCGGTGGAAGCACCCATCGCGCGGGTTCGTTCCTCCCGCCGAGTTCCTGCCGATCATCGAGAACACCGAGCTGATCGCACCACTCACCTGGCTCGTGCTCGACCAAGCACTGGGCACGTGCGCCACCTGGCGCCGTCACGGCCTCGAGATACAGATGGCGGTGAACATCTCCGCGCGCACGATCAGCTCGCCCGAGCTGTACGACCGGGTGACGGCCGCCCTCGAGGCGTACGACCTGCCGGCGAGTGCGTTGGAGCTGGAGATCACCGAGAGCGCGCTGCTCGGGGACCACCATCTGGCATCGGAGAACGTGCACCGTCTGCGCCAACTCGGCGTGGGCATCGCCATCGACGACTTCGGCACCGGCTACGCATCAATCGGTTACCTCACCACGATGCCGATCTCGTCGGTCAAGATCGACCGCTCCTTCGTCGACCGGATGTTCTCCGATCCTGCCGCCGCTGCGGTGGTGAACTTCAGCCTCGGCCTCGGTCAGCAACTGGGCCTCGAGGTGGTCGCCGAAGGCATCGAGGACGAGCCGACGCTCGAGGAGCTCCGCCGCCTCGGATGCGACACGGCACAGGGCTACTTCATCAGCAGGCCACTCGGGGCCTCCGAGTTCCTCCACTGGTTGCTCGCCTGGAGCACGCGCGATCTCACGCCTGGAGACATCGCTCCCGAGCTCGATCACGTCAACTCCCCGACCGACGCGCAGCCGTACACCGGCAGTCCCTACGATTTGGTCGGCGTGTCCGCTGCGCCTCCGACGTCGCCATCACGAACCTCTGGTTCGATCGCCGTTCACCCGACCACGAGCTCCGCAGGCCACGCGCCGACCGGTTCGGCAGGCTCGGTGCAGGCGTCACTTCCCGCCCCGCTGTCTTCCCCATTGGCGGGAGCGACGCCGGATGCCGGCGGGGAACGTCACATCGTGCACGACCTGCACGAGACGGGCGATTCGAATGATTCGAACGACTCGGACGACTCGGACGACCCCCCGGTGATGCCGCGGCTGGAGGGCCTCGGCGTCGCCCAGACCAGGACGACGGGCCAGAACACGACGGCCCAGACCACGACGGCCCCGACCACGACGACGACCTTCGACGATCTGACCCCGTTGTACGAACGCGCATCATCGGCTTCCGCGGGGCCGGCCTCCTCGTCGTCGATCTCGTCGATCTCGTCGATCTCGTCGATCTCGTCGATGTCGTCGATTTCGTCCGCCCCGTCCGCCACACCTGCCGCACCGTCCGCCACACCTGCCGCACCGACCAGCCCGGCCACCCCGGCCAGCCCGCTGTCATCTCGTTCGCCGGTGTCGAACAGCGGCCCGTTGCTCCCGGCGTTGCCATCGCTGTCGCTCACGCTGCGCGGGTCCGGGGCCGCTTCCGGGTCGTCGGAGCGTCCATCGCTGCCGCGACCAACGACCGACGATGCATCGGAGGTTCCGTCATGATCGCCTCCTCACGCGATGGCGGTCACCCGGTCCGCGGCGCGGCACTGGCGATCGTCGGGCTCGCCACGTTCGCTGGCCTTGCTGCGTGCGGGTCCGACGACGGAGCGTCGACCGTCGCGATCCCCCACGTGTTCGATCTGTCCCGCAACCCGACATCCGCGATCCGGGAGGTCGACGCCGCACGCGAAAACGTGATGGAAGCCGACCTGCTCCGGAACCGACTGGAGAAGGAGTTCACCTGGCACGGCGTGACCTTGGTGCAAGTGATGCGCGCGGCACACTCGGGCGACGCCTCGCTCGACGCCTGGTTGCAGGAACTGATCGTCAACACCGACGACGTCACCGCTGCGATCGGCGTCGTCTTCGGCCCGGTCGAGGCGCGGGCGTTCAATCAACAGTGGGCGCAACACACGCAGTTCCTGGTGGACTATGCCGTGGCGATCTCACGTGACGATGACGATGCAGCTCAGGTCGCCCGCGATCAGCTCGCGACGTACGCAACAGACTCTGGCTCGTTCTTCCAGACGGTCACCAGTTCGCGCCTTCCGGCGGATGCGGTTCGCGAACTGCTCGAGACCCACATCGCACACATGATCAGCATGATCGAGGCCGTCGACACCGACGACACATCCGGTGCGCTGGCAGTGGCCCTCGAGGGCAACGCCTACCTCTCACAGATCGCGCAAGGGATTTCGGCAGCGATCGTGGGACAGAACAGCCGAGCGTTCCCGGGCGAGCTCGAGACCGAGGCCTCGCTCTACTGCTCGATCGTCACGCAGGAGACGGGCAACTACCTGCTCCGGGAGCTCTTCGTGCCGAGCGATGGTCCCGCCTCGGCGACCCAGTTCGAGACAGCGACGGGCAGCCCGTTGAGCACCGTGATCGGCGTGATCGATCAGCTGCAGGCCGAGGATCCGGAACTGGTCGTCGAAAGTGCCGACCTGGCGCTCACTCGGGCGTTCGATCACGCCCGGCCGTCGGCCCCCTGAACCGGGTCGAGCTGTTCAGCGCTGCACCAGGCTCGACAAGCGTCGGGTGATGCCTCGGGGAGTCACGCCGGTTGCCGATGCCAGCCCCTTGTACACGATGCCCGGCACCGACATCGCCCTGCCCCTGGCGACGGCGTCGAGGCCGGCCTTGGCAACCTGTTCCGCCGTCAACCACGCAAAGGACGGATAGCTGCTGGCGTACGATTCACTGTTGCTCACGCTCTGGAACTCGGTGCGCGTGAGTCCGGGGCACAGCACCGTCACGTGCACACCGGTGCCGCGGGCCTCTTCGTGGAGACTCTCGGTCAAGCTGGTCACGTACGCCTTGGTGGCTGCATAGACCGCCAACTTCGGCGCCGGCTGGAAGCTGGCGACGCTGCTGACGTTCAGGAGGTACCCGCGTCGGCGCGGCACCATCGTCGAGAGCGCGGCGTGGCTGAGCCGCGTGAGCGCGCCGACGTTCAAGGAGATCTCGTCATCGAGCCGATCGGGATCGAGCGTGTGGAAGTCGCCGGAGGAGCCGAAACCGGCGTTGTTGACGACCAGGTCGATCGGCTCGCTCGTGCTCGCAATGCGTGTCGCAACAGCTGCTACTCCCGCGTCGGTGGTGAGGTCGGCCGCCATCACCTCGATGTGCGAATGAGCCTGGGCAAGCTCGTGCAGGCGGTCGACCCGGCGGGCCACGATCACTTGCGGAACGCCTGCATCAGCAAGTTGACGCACCATCGCTTCCCCGATGCCGCTCGAAGCGCCAGTGACGAGAGCGGACGTGAAGGGCAAACGAGCGGTCATGATCGGGAGGGTACCCGCAGCATCGCGGGGGCGCCAGGTCGGTCGCGCCGACAGACGCTCGGGGTCAGTGAGCGCCCGCTGCCCCGCCGATGCCGCCCGTTGCGTTCAGGCGCGCGTGTGCCCGGGCCAACGACGCAGCGGCCTCGGCATCGTGCTCGCGGCGGAGCAGATCTTCGGCCCGCTCTTTGGCGAGGAGCGCGCGGCCACGGTCGATCTGGTCGGCCATCTCGGCCGCATCCGACAAGATGCTCACCGTCATGCCGCTCACCTGGACGAAACCGCCGTGCACGGCGACATCGAGCACCGACCCGTCTGCCAAGGTGATGCGAGTGTGATTCTCGGTCAGGGCACCGAGAAATGGGGCATGTCCGGGCAGGAATGCGATCTCGCCGCCCCCGAGGGTGCGCGTGATCACCTGGGTGGCCTCGCCCGAGAAGAGGACCTTCTCGGGCGATACGACCTCGACCTGCATGGTTGCCATGATCAGGCCGCGCCTTCCTGCAACGCCTTCGCCTTGGCGAGCACCTGCTCGACGCCACCCACGTTCAAGAACGCCTGCTCGGGCACGTCGTCGAGGTCGCCACGAACGATCGCTTCGAAGCTCTCGACCGTCTCGGCGACCGGCACGGTTTCACCGCTGACGCCGGTGAACACCTCGGCCACATAGAACGGCTGCGACAAGAAGCGCTGCACCTTGCGTGCTCGCGACACGGTGAGGCGGTCTTCCTCGGACAGCTCGTCGAGGCCGAGGATGGCGATGATGTCCTGGAGCTCCTTGTAGCGCTGGAGGATCTCCTGGGTGCGCCGAGCGACGTCGTAGTGACGCTGACCGACCACTTCGGGCTGCAGGATGGTCGAGGTGGACGCCAGCGGATCCACGGCGGGGTAGATGCCGAGGGATGCGATCTGACGGCTGAGCTCGGTGGTTGCGTCGAGGAAGGTGAAGGTGGTGAACGGTGCCGGGTCGGTGTAGTCGTCGGCAGGCACATAAACGGCCTGCAGCGACGTGATCGAGCGGCCGCGCGTCGAGGTGATGCGCTCTTGCAGCTGGCCCATCTCGTCGGCGAGCGTCGGCTGGTATCCCACTGCCGAAGGCATGCGGCCGAGCAGCGTCGACACTTCGGAACCCGCCTGGACGAAACGGAAGATGTTGTCGACGAACAACAACACGTCCTGGTTCTGCACGTCACGGAAGTACTCGGCCATGGTGAGAGCCGACAGCGCGACGCGGAGTCGCACTCCGGGCGGCTCATCCATCTGACCGAACACCAATGCCGCCTTCTCGAACACGCCCGACTCGGTCATCTCGATCATGAGGTCGGTGCCCTCACGGGTGCGCTCACCCACGCCGGCGAACACGGACACGCCACCGTGGTTCTGGGCGACACGGCGGATCATCTCGGTGATGAGCACCGTCTTGCCCACGCCGGCACCGCCGAACAGGCCGATCTTGCCGCCGGCGACGTACGGCGTGAGGAGGTCGATGACCTTGATGCCGGTTTCGAACAGTCGCTTCGACGGTTCGAGCGCGGCGAAGTCGGGGGCCGGCCGGTGGATGTCCCAGCGCTCGATGTCAGCGAAGTCGGCGTTGTCGCCGTCGAGCACCTCACCCCAGACGTTCCACACATGACCGAGGGTGCGGTCGCCGACAGGCACATTGATGCCTCGGCCGGTGTCTCGAACCGCGGTGCCGCGGGTGAGGCCGTCGGTCGGCTTCATGCACACGGCGCGAACGCGGCTGTCGCCGAGTTGCTGAGCGACCTCGGCGAGGATCACCACCGGCTTGCCCTCGATGTGCACGGTGAACTCGAGCGCATGGTTGAGCTCGGGCAGTGATCCGCGGGGGAACTCGACGTCGATCACGGGGCCGGCGATGCCGACGACGCGTCCGTCCTTGTTGTCCGTTTCCGTCATGGTCATGGTCATGGGAATGCTGTCCTTGCTTCTCGTTGCGCTCGGAAAATCAGTTGCCGTACTTGTCGGCCTGGAACGTTCTGGCCTGTTCGACCCAGTGCTCGCGCTCGGCGCGGCCGGGGAAATCGATCTCGTCGCCGATGCGGGCGGCCTCTTCAGGGGTCCACGCAGCGATCTGGGCGAAGGTGGTGATGCCCTGCCCGCGGAGGTGGGCCCCGATCACCGGCCCAATCCCGACGATGTCTTCGATGTCGTCGGCCTCGAGCACTCCCACCGCCGTTGCGGACGGCGACCGGAAGCTGTGCAGGTCGAGACCCGCATCGAACCCGTCGTCCGACAGCGGCCCGAGCGTGATGTGGCGTGCTTTCTTGGCATCGCCACCGAGTGCCTCGGCACCGCTGACGATCTCCATGATCTCGGTGGTGATCGAGTCCTGGCGGGCGCGGTTCATGACGCGGCTGAGGTTCTTGATCAGTTCCTCGGCGTTGTCGGTCGCGCTCTTCATCGCCCGCTGACGGAACGCGTGCTCACTTGCGGCAGCGTTGAGCAGCGCTGCGTAGATGCGAGCTTCGACGTAGCGGGGCAGGAGGGTGTCGAGGATGGTGCCCGGATCGGGCTCGAACTCGAAGTCGGCAGCCACTCCGGCCGCATCGACGCCCTTGCCATCGCCACCCACCACGGTCTGACGGTCGAGCGGGACGAGCGGACGCTGGACCACCTCTTGCGAACCGGCCGAGATGAAGCGGGTGTAGATCAGCTCGACGCGATCGACCTCTCCGCTCACATACATGTCCATCACCCGCTGGCCGATGCGCTTCGCATCGGCGTAGGTGGGGTTGTCGCTGAAGCCGGCGAAGACTGCGCCCATCGTGTAGCCGCGGAAGCGGAAATAGCCCTCGGCCTTGCGACCCACGGCGACCACCGTGTAGCCGGTGCCGTTCGGCACACCGGCCTTGATCTCGCCTTCGGTCGCTCGCTGGACACCGGCGTTGTAGCCGCCGCAGAGGCCACGGTCTGCGGTGATCGCGATGTAGGCCACCTTGGTGATCGTGGGACGCCCGGCCAGGAGCGGCGACTGCGAGGCTCCACCTGCAGCAGCCAGGTCCTTGACGACCTCGGTGATCTGCTCGCTGTAGGGCACGGCAGCAGCGACCCGCTGCTGGGCTTTGACGATGCGGCTCGCCGCGATCAGTTCCATGGCGCGCGTGATCTTCTTCGTCGCTTGGACGCTACGAATACGTCCCTTCAGAATGCGCTCCTGACCGCCTGCCATGACTACTCCGTCGCCAGCGTCTTCGGGCTGTTGGCCTCGCCGAGCGCTGCTGCGTCAGTGGCCAACACATCGGCGGCACGAGCTGCGTCCATGTCGGCGACGAAGCGCTCCTTGAACGAGGCGACCAGATCGCCGAGCTCGCCCGGCACGTCGGCCTTCGGGTTGCCGCGCATGGAGGCGAGCAGACCGCCCTGTGTGCTGCGCATGTGCTCGAGGAGCTCGCCCTCGAAACGACGGACCTCGTTCACCGCGATGCTGTCGAGATAGCCCTTGGTGCCGGCGAACACGACGACGACCTGTTCCTCCACCGGCATCGGACTGTTGAGCGGCTGCTTGAGCAGCTCGACCAGCCGGTAGCCACGCTCGAGCTGCGCCTTCGAGATCGCGTCGAGCTCGGAACCGAACGTTGCGAACGCCTCGAGCTCGCGGAACTGGGCGAGGTCGAGCTTCAAGGTGCCCGACACGCTCTTCATCGCCTTGATCTGTGCCGCTCCACCCACGCGAGACACCGAGATGCCCACGTCGACGGCCGGGCGCACACCGGACTTGAACAGGTTGTCCTGCAGGTACACCTGGCCGTCGGTGATCGAGATCACGTTCGTCGGGATGTAGGCCGACACGTCGCCGGCCTTGGTCTCGATCACCGGCAGTGCGGTGAGCGAACCGGCGCCGCGCTCATCGGAGAGCTTCGCCGCACGCTCGAGGAGACGGCTGTGCAGATAGAACACGTCGCCGGGGTACGCCTCGCGGCCCGGTGGACGGCGCAGTAGCAGCGACACCTGACGGTACGCCTCGGCCTGCTTGGAGAGATCGTCGTAGACGATGAGCGCATGCTCACCGTTCTCCATCCAGTGCTGACCGATGGCGCAGCCGGCATACGGAGCGAGGTACTTGAACGGGGCCGGGTCGCTGGCCGGCGCGGCAACCACCACGGTGTACTCGAGCGCACCGTACTGGCGGAGGGTCTCGACCGTCTGGGCGACCGTCGAACCCTTCTGGCCGATGGCGACGTAGATGCACTTCACACCGAGGCCGCGCTGGTTGATGATCGCGTCGACGGCGACAGTGGTCTTGCCGGTCTTGCGGTCGCCGATGATCAACTGACGCTGGCCACGGCCGATCGGGGTCATCGCGTCGATCGACTTGATGCCGGTTTGCAACGGCTCGTGGACGGGCTTGCGGCCCATGATGCCGGGGGCCTGGATCTCGACGCGGCGCTGGATGCCACCGACGATGTCACCCTTGCCGTCGATCGGCTGACCGAGGGCGTTCACCACGCGGCCGAGCAGCGCATCGCCGACGGGCACGGAGAGGATGCGGCCGGTCGCCTTCACCGTCTGGCCCTCTTCGATGTGATCGGCGTTGCCCAACACGACGGCACCGATCGACTCCTCGTCGAGGTTCAGCGCGAGGCCGACACTGCCGTCTTCGAACTCGAGCAGTTCGTTGACGGCGCAGTCGGGGAGCCCACTGACGCGGGCGATGCCGTCGCCGACCTCGGTGACGCGTCCGACCGTGCGTGCCTCGAGAGAAGGCTCGAAGCCCTCCAGGTTCTTCTTCAGCGCGGCGGCGATGTCACCGGCGCTCAGCGTGAGTTCTGCCATGTTGTTCGTGTCCCTCGTGTCCTGGGGTTCCCTGATGGGTTTCGTGCTTCTCCGCGCCTCT
>JAYSLK010000816.1:0-6139 GCA_043725585.1 Actinomycetota bacterium | reverse complement strand
GTGCGACCACCTTCGCCGCGGTGACGGTGCGCTCGATGTACGCCTCTTCGTTCCACATCGGGAAGAAGATGCTGAGGGTGTCGTTCGAGGGCTCCGCCCGAGCGGTCGTGGACCGTGTCACCAGGGCAAGGCTAGCGGTCGAGGTCGCCGCTCCCCGAGCGCGCGAACCCTCGGGTACGCTCCGGCGGCGATGAGCAGTCTGCCCCCACCGCCTGCGCCAGCCGCGTCCTCACGTCCGTCAGCAGGTCACGCTGACGGCGACGTGGTTCGGATCCTGCGGGCCGGCGAGCTCACCGTCGGTTGGCGTTCGGCCATGCTCGTCACCTGGGTCGGCATCGTGCTCGTGTACGCATCGGTGTGGCGTACTGCTCGGACCATGGGTTTGTCCACCTGGTGGCTCGGACCGCCGGCCGAGCCGCAGGTGCTCGTCGTTCAGTTGTTACCGTTCCTCGCTCCCATTGCGATGGTGATCGCAGCAAGCCGGCCCACCCGGCACCTCCCCATCGCTGGCATCGTCGCCGGACTGGCCGGGGCTCTGATCGCACTCGGCGATGTCGGGCGATTCGACCGGATTGCGCTCGTGGAACTCGCCGCCGCCGCTGCCGGCCTGCTGATGAGCATTGCGACGCTGGCCGGGATGTTGCGCTCCGAGCCGAGAAGCGAACCCTCGATTCCCTAGTGTCGCGATCGACACGACGGCAGTGAGCCGAAAGGGTTCAGACCTGATGCGCACGATCAAGCACCCGCTCTCCGGAGCCTTGTACGACCTCACCGCCGACGGCGCGATCGAGGTCACGAAGAACGGCAAACGCGGGCTGTTCAACGACCAAGGGATCTGGCTGGAGGGCGAGATCCGACAGGCCGATCCCCACCTCTGCCTGTGGATCGCCGGCAAGCAGTTGCCCAACCGCTTCCAGCAAGCCGCTCAGGCCATGAGCGAGTGACAGGAGACCGATCATGACCGTGACCCACGACCCGCACGAATCGAAGACTGCGCCCGGCTCGGCACGATCGCCGGGGGTCAGCTACCAGCAACTGCTCGACGCCGACACCCGCCCCGAGAACGTTCCCGTGTCCCTGCGCTGGCAGCGCTGGGAATCCCTCGGCGACACCGACATCCCCCGTGAGCGCTACACCAGCCGCGAGTTCCACGAGCTCGAGAAGGAGAAGGTCTGGAAGCGCGCCTGGCAGACGGCATGTCGCGAAGAGGACATCCCCGACGTCGGCGACACCTGCGTCTACGACATCTGCGACATCTCGATCCTCGTCGTCCGTTCCGCCGCCGACACCATCCAGGCCTTCTACAACGCGTGTCTCCACCGTGGCCGCCAGTTGCGTGAGCACGACGGCAACGCCAGCGAGCTGCGCTGTCCGTTCCATGGCTATTGCTGGAACCTCGACGGGTCACTGAAGCAGATCCCCTGCGAGTGGGACTTCCCGCACGTCGACGCGACCGAGTGGGGGTTGCCCGAGGTGAAGGTCGGCACGTGGGGAGGCTTCGTCTTCGTCAACCTCGATCCGGGGTGCGAACCGCTGGCGGACTTCCTCGGCGAACTGCCGTCGCACTTCGAGAAGTGGCCGCTCGAGCAGCGGTACAAGGCGGCCCACGTCGCCCGGATCTTCCCCACCAACTGGAAGGTGGTGCAAGAGGCCTTCATGGAGGCCTTCCACGTGGTCGCCACTCACCCGCAGTTGCTGGCCGGCATCGGTGACGCCAACAGCCAGTACGACTGGAGCGGCAACTTCAGTCGGGCGATCACCCCCAACGGAACACCCAGCCCGCACCTGCAGTGGGAACCCACCGAGCAGGAGATGTTCGATGCCGTGAGCGATCGCCGACTCGACGAGCCCTCGTTCGTCACGCTCAATGACGGCATGACCGCCCGTGGCGTCACTGGCATGGGTGGCCGGATGCGGTACGCCGAGGTCCTGGGTGAGGCAGCGGAGCAACTCAGCGATGCCGAACTCGCCGACAGCATCTATTACACGCTGTTCCCCAACTTCCATCCGTGGGCTGCGTACAACCGCATCGTCTACCGGTTCCGACCGTACGAGGACCGGCACGACATGTCGATCATGGAATGCATGTTCCTCGAGCCGTACGACGCCTCGAAGCCCAAGCCGCCGGCCGTGCCGATCCACTGGCTCGGCGTCGACGACGACTGGACCGAAGCCGAGGAGCTCGGCTTGCTCGCTCGGGTGTTCAACCAGGACTCCTTCAACCTGCCGAAGGTGCAGAAGGGCCTCGGTTCACTCCGGAAGGGCATCACCCTCGCGAACTACCAGGAGACCAAGATCCGGCACTTCCACTGGCTGCTCGGCCAGTGGATCGACAAGGACTGATCCGCCGCCTCTGCCGTCCACCGAGAACACTCGGACCGGTGGACTTGCCCTTGAACGTCTCCTCGCCGAGCGAGGTGACGTGGAAGCCGACCTTCTCGGCCGCGGGCCGCGCCTGCTCGGCCTCCGGGAGGAGCCGTGCGTTGCGCAGCGCCACACCGACACTGGGCCGACGTCGCCGCGAGGCCCGGCCGGTAGCGTCACATGCTTATGTCGAAGGTGCTGACGTCGCTGCCGGTGGGTGAACGAGTGGGGATCGCGTTCAGCGGGGGTCTCGACACCTCCGCTGCGGTCGCCTGGATGCGTGAGAAGGGAGCGATCCCCTACTGCTACACGGCCGACCTCGGTCAGGCCGACGAGCCCGATCTCCCCGACGTACAGGCGCGCGCCGTGGAGTACGGAGCGGAGCGGGCGCGCGTCGTGGACTGCCGTCCCGAACTGGTGTTGCAGGGCCTGATGGCACTGCAGTGCGGTGCGTTCCACATCACCACCGCCGGCAAGACCTACTTCAACACGACCCCGCTCGGTCGCGCCGTCACCGGCACGCTGCTGGTACAGGCGATGAAAGACGACGGCGTCGACATCTGGGGCGATGGCAGCACCTACAAGGGCAACGACATCGAACGCTTCTACCGCTACGGCTTGCTCGTGAATCCCAACCTGCGGATCTACAAGCCGTGGCTCGACAACGACTTCGTCGGGGAACTGGGCGGGCGGGCCGAGATGAGCGAGTTCCTCATCCAGCGGAACCTGCCGTACCGGGCGAGCAAGGAGAAGGCGTACTCCACCGACGCCAACATCTGGGGTGCCACGCACGAGGCCAAGTCGCTCGAGGAGCTGGGCACGTCGATGGACATCGTCGAACCGATCATGGGCGTCGCCCACTACCTCGACGACGTGCAGATCGACGCCGAAGTGGTGACCGTGCGCTTTCACGAAGGATGGCCGGTGGCGCTCAACGGCCAGGAGTTCGCCAGCCAGGTCGATCTCGTGCAGGACGCCAATGCGATCGGAGGTCGCCACGGCCTCGGCATGAGCGATCAGATCGAGAACCGGATCATCGAGGCCAAGAGCCGCGGCATCTACGAAGGCCCAGGCCTGGCCCTCTTGCACATCGCCTACGAACGCCTGATCACGGGCATCCACAACGAGAACACGATCGAGAACTACCGCACTATGGGCCGCCGTCTCGGCCGCCTGCTGTACGAGGGGCGTTGGTTCGATCCGCAGAGCCTGATGTTGCGCGAGCCGTTGATGCGCTGGGTGGGTTCGGCGATCACCGGCGAGGTGACGCTGCGCCTCCGCCGCGGCGACGACTACAGCATCCTCGACACCGCCAGCCCGAACCTCACCTATGCCCCCGACCGACTGAGCATGGAGCGAGTGGAGGACCAGGCATTCGGACCGCTCGACCGGATCGGTCAGCTCACCATGCGCAACCTTGACATCGACGACAGTCGAGCCAAGCTCGAGGTGTACCGCCAGGCGGGCACGCTGGGCAGTGGTGGTCTCCTCGCGATCGGCGAGCACGACGCCACCTCCGCAGACTCCTCCGACTGAGTCGCACCGCCGATCTGCCGGCGGTCGCTCGCGCCACACGGGGCACCACGGCGTGCCCGCCCGGCACGCAGACGTCACGCAGACGTCACGCATGCCACCCAGGGGGTCGGCTCGACCACGGTGCGATCGTTTTGTCTGCGAACGGCCCAATTCCTTGCCGTGTCACCGTCCGGAAGCCCTTGCCGCATGTGCGAGGCAGCCCTACCGTTGATCCCATGCGCAGCGGCGGAGAGCCCGGGGTGTCTTCGCGCGTGCTTTGGCACCGGCGAGCCGACCTGTCCCATGTGCGAGGAGCGCAAGGCGCGCCGGACGCACGCGACATCTCGGCATTCGCCCGCGACCTGCTTCGCCGTGGTGAGCCGCTGATCCTGGTCGGCATGTCGCTGCACATCGCCGTCTATGCGATCACCCAACTCCACCATCCGTGGTTGGTGACGGCGGCGATCCTCGGCCAAACCGCCGGAGCGATGTCACTGGTGTGGCCCGGCGACCGGTTCTGGCAGTTGGCGCGGGCCTCTGCGGCGATCGCCCTGCTGCTCGCGACATCGCTCCACCTCGCCGACGACCGACTGATCGTCGTGATCCCGTGGTTCTCGATCGTGCCGATCGCCTACGGAGGCGCGCTCGGACTGCGACGGGCGTGGCCGATCATCGCCTTCATGGTCGTGCCGCAGGTCATCATCATCTTCGAGACCTTCGGCAGTCCGTGGTCGGTGGTGCTGCGCGTGACGCCAACGGTCGCGGGCGCGATCACGGTGGGCTTGATCAGCGACGTCATGAGTGATGCGGTGCTGGCGGCACGCGATGCGGTCGATCGTGAGCGCCGGCTGCGTACGGCGGTCGACACCGCGCCGATCGGGATCTTGACGGTCGATCTCGACGGCACGACCACACTGGTGAATGCACTCGTGACGGACTTCCTGCAGGTCGATGGCGCTCCTGGATCGCTCGAGGACCTCCTCCAGCACGTGCACCACGCCGATGCCCAGGTGGTCGACGAACTGCGACAGGACATCTCCGCCGGACATCCGGCCAGGCGCGGCCTGAGGGTGGTTCATCCCTTCCTCGGTCTTCGCCACGTCAAGGTGATCACGGCCCCGATGACCGACGACTCAGGCACCCTGATCGGAGCGGCGATCACCCTCCAGGACATCCACGACGATCTCGACAACCGGCGCAAGCTGGAGCAGTTCCGAACGATCGCTGACAGCACGAGCGACATCATCGGTGTCGCCTCGATGCACCCTCATGCCGACTACCTGAACCCGGCCGGCCGCGACTTCTTCGGCGTCGAACGAATCTCGCTCGCCGACATCCCCGACAAGGTGCCCGCCGAGTACCACCACATGCTTTTCCACGACGGATTCCGAGCCATCCTCAACGGCGGCAGCTGGAGCGGCGAGATCGAGGTGTTCGACAGACATCACAATCGCCGCCCGACCTCGGCCGTGGTGATGGGCTTGCTCGACCCGAGCGGCGAGATCGAGGCGTTTGCAGCCATCTTCCGCGACATCGAAGAGCGCAAAGCGCTCGAATCACGGTTGGCGTTCGAAGCGGGCCACGACCTGCTGACGGGCCTGCCGAACCGGCAGAAGCTGTTCCAGACGCTGTCGGAGTCGCTCGCCGCCGGCGACCCGGTCGCGGTGCTGTTCGGCGACCTCGACGGCTTCAAGCTCGTGAACGACAGCCTCGGGCACAGCGTGGGCGACACGATGCTCACCTGGGTGGCGAACCGCCTCGTCGACTCGGCCCGGGCCCACGACCTCGTCGGCCGACTCGGGGGCGACGAGTTCGTGGTCGTGTGTCGCGAGGATCTCACGCCCGAGGGCGCCACCACGATCGCCCAGCGATTCATCGAGGTCGTGCGACAACCGATCGTGATCGACGGGCGCGAGCATGTCGTGTCGATGAGCATGGGGATCGCGATCGGCGGCAACGGCATCAGTGCGTCCGAACTCGTCCAGCAAGCCGACCTCGCCATGTACGCGGCCAAGCGCACCGGTCGCCGTCGTGTTGCGGTGTTCGATCGCGACATGCGCGTTCGCGCCGACGAGCGGCTCGAGCTCGAGGCCGACCTTCGCGCAGCGCTTGCGAGCGGCGAGTTCGACATGCACTACCAACCGATCGTGAACACGATGTCGGGTGAGCTGCTCGGCTTCGAGACCCTCGCCCGATGGCAGCATCCGGTGCGCGGACTCCTCCAACCGAAGGAGTTCATGCCGGTCGTCGAAAGCGCCGG
>JAYSLK010000815.1:0-4184 GCA_043725585.1 Actinomycetota bacterium | reverse complement strand
CAGGCACTTCTCCGTGGGCTCTGGGCAGGAGACGGATCATGGTCGTCGATCAACGGTGGGCCGTCGGTGGCGCTCGAGTACGGGACGGTCGCCCCCGCGCTTGCTGACGGGATGCTTCGCCTGCTCGCCGACCAAGGCGTGATCGCCCGACAAAAGGTTGCCCGCACCACGAAGAGCACAGTGGACACTCACTGGCTCGTGATCTCCGGAGCTGATCAAATCGAGGATTGCATGTGGCTGCTCGAGCCACACAAACGCGACGCCGTTGCTCGCCATCTCGACGCCCAGAGCAAACGCATCGCTCCGACCGGCTACCGACGCGACCGCAAAGGGACCGCGTGGGTCCGCGTCGTCGGCGTCGATCGCCGACCTGCCACCCAGACGGTGTACTCGGTCGAGGTCGACCGTGCACACACGGTGGTCACGACCGGTGGTTTGGTTGCGCACAACTGTTTTCCGAAAGATTCGAGAGCACTGCTCAAAATTGCGAATGAGGCCGGCTACCGGTTCGATCTGCTGGCCGGTGTCATCACGGCCAACGACGAGCAGTTCGACCGCGTGACCGACAAGATCAGGGTCGCGGCCGGCGGATCGCTCGACGGCACGACCGTTGCGGTGTGGGGCCTCACGTTCAAGGCTCGCACCGACGACCTGCGCGACTCGCCGTCGGTGTCGATCATCGACCGACTCCTCGCGGCCGGTGCCACGGTGCGAGCGTTCGACCCCACCGTCGACGCTCCGAAACCCGGCGTGCCGCAGGGCGTGGTCGTGTGCGCCGACGCGTACGAGGCTGCGGCGGGGGCCAACGTGCTCACCGTGCTGACCGAGTGGGATGACTTCCGCTGGCTCGACCCGAAGCTGGTCGCCGCGAACATGCCAGGGCGCACGGTGGTCGACGCCCGCAACCTGCTCGAGCGGGCCGCCTGGAACCACGCCGGGTTCACGCACCTCGGCATCGGACGCTGATGGCTCACCATCTCATTGCGGGTGGCGGTGGTTTCATCGGGTCGCACATGACCGATGTGCTGCTGGCGCGCGGCGACACGGTCACCGCGATCGACAACTTTGCGACGGGGCGCCGCAGCAACGTCGCCCATCTCGCTGATCACCCGGCGTACACCGTGATCGAGCACGACATCACGCAGCCGTTCCCGACGCCGGTGATGGAGGGCACGTACGACACCGTGCTCGATCTCGCCAGCCCTGCGTCGCCGCTCGACTTCGCCACCATGCCGCTCGAGATCCTCGCTGTCGGTTCCACGGGCACCCGCAACCTGCTCGACCTGGCGGTCGCGCAGCGCGCCCGGTTCTTCCTCTCGTCCACCAGCGAGGTGTACGGCGATCCGTTGGTGCACCCTCAGCCCGAGAGCTACCTGGGCAACGTGAGCTGCATCGGTCCGCGCAGCTGCTACGACGAGGCCAAGCGGTTCAGCGAGGCGCTCACGATGGCGTACCACCGCGTGCACGGACTCGAGGTGCGCATCGCGCGGATCTTCAACACCTACGGCGAACGCATGCGCCCCGAGGACGGCCGTGTGGTCAACACATTCGTCCTCCAGGCGTTGCGGGGTGATCCGATCACCCTGCACGGCAACGGCGATCAGACCCGCAGCTTCTGCCACGTCAGCGACGAGGTCGAGGGGTTGATCGCCGTGCTCGACGGCGCGCTCACGGGTCCGGTGAACGTGGGCAACCCAGCCGAGTTCACGATGCGCCAGCTGGCCGAGACGATCATCGACCTCACCGGGGCGTCCAGCGAGATCATCTCGGTTCCCTTGCCTTCAGAGCGCGAGGGTGATCCGATGCAGCGCCAACCCGACATCACCCTGGCATGGTCTTCGTACGGATGGACTCCGACCGTGTCGCTGCGCGATGGCCTGTCGATGATGATCGACTTCTTCCGTACCCACGAAACCATCTCACCTCGGGAGACACCATGACCATCCTCGTCACCGGCGGCGCCGGCTACATCGGCTCCCACACCGTGCGCATGCTCCGCGGCCGGGGCCGCGACGTCGTCGTGCTCGACACGCTCGAGCTCGGCCATCGTGATGCCCTGCTGGGCGCCGAGCTCGTCGTCGGCGACATCCGTGACCGTGCGCTCGTCACCGAGCTGTGCCGCTCGCGTTCGGTGACGCAGGTGGTGCACTTCGCCGCCTACAAGAACGTCGGTGAGTCGATGGTCCTGCCCGACAAGTACTGGCTCAACAACGTCGCCGGTACGGTCGATCTGGTCGAGGCGATGCTCGCCGCCGAGGTGCGCAACATCGTGTTCTCCTCCAGCTGCTCGGTGAACGGCACCCCACCGGCCGTCCCCGTCACCGAGGACGCTCCGATCGCCCCCGAGAGCGTCTACGCCGAATCGAAGGCGACGGTCGAGCGGATTCTTCGCTGGTACGGCGTCACGCACGGCCTCACCGCGGTGAACCTCCGGTACTTCAACGCCGCTGGTGCCAGCGACGACAGCGCGATCGGCGAGGACTGGATCCAGTCGCTCAACCTCATCCCGCTCGTGATGAAGGCGATCCTGGGCAGGCGGGGCCCGGTGCACGTGTTCGGCGACGACTACCCCACCCCCGACGGCACCTGCATCCGTGACTACATCCACGTCGACGACCTGGCCGACGCCCACATCCGGGCCCTCACCTACCTCGACCAGGGCGGAGCGACGGTGTCGCTCAACGTGGGCACCGGCGTCGGCAGCAGCGTGCTCGACGTGATCCGCAGCGCCGAACGGGTCTCGGGACGACCGGTGCCGTACGAGATCGTCGCTCGCCGGGCTGGCGACCCGGTGTCCACCTTCGCCGACCCGACCCGCATCAGATCGGTGCTCGGTTGGGAGTCCACGCGCTCGCTCGACCAGATCGTCGAGAGCGCCTGGCGGTGGCACAGCACCCACCTCGACGGCTACGGCGCCTGACGGCCGCTCGACGCTGGCGCGTGTGGGACGAGCCAGAACTACAGGGTCGACTTCTGGCGGTCGAGCCAGCCGAGCAGCACCGCGATGGCTCGGGGGTCGTGGCGAAGTCGGTGTCCGGCACCGTTGATGATGCGCAGCTCGGCCGAACCGTGGGCATCGGCCAGGCGCCGAGAGTCGCTCACGGGCACGCTCTCGTCGTCTTCGCCATGCATCACCAGCATCGGCCGCGGGCCGAAGCGTCGGGCCGCGTCGACCGGACGGAACCTGCGCAGCTCACGCGCCCACTCGTCGAAGGCCCGCGGGTAGCCCGGCGTGCGCACGGCGCCGATCTCGCGCGCGTGCTCCAGGAATCGGCGCGGCTGCGCGGCCCAGTCGTCGAAATCGGCTCGGGGGCTCAACAGCGCCGTGCCACGTATCCGCGGATCGTCGGCAGCGACGCACGTGGCGACGGAACCTCCTGTGTTCGTGCCGACGATCCAGATGCCCGACGGGCTGGCCTCGGCGATCAGATGGTCGATCGCGTTCCGAAGATCGTCCACCCACCCCTGGAGTGAGAAGTCGCCCTCGCTCTTACCGCAACCTCTGAAGTTGAACGTCATCGCCGCCCACCGCTGCTCGTTGGCGACGCGGTCGATCAGCTCCGGGAAGGTGAGTCCGCTCTGGCGCGCGTCCAGCGGACCGACGGGGAATCCGTGGCAGAGGATCAGGCCGGGGAGTGCATCGGGCCTGCCCGCCGGACGCGCCAGATAGCGCGCCAGTTGGAGTCCTCCCGAGGTGAAACTGCCGTTCACGCCCTCACCTCTGACCACCGCGCCTCTCAGGCTCGCGGCTTGCGGTGGCGACGGCTCATGCCTGGCTTGGCCAGTGCATATCCGCGGTTGCGAGCTTCGACCAAGGTGTCGGGACCGAAGCACAACCCCGTCTCGGCAGCCACGATCTCGTCGATCACGGCCTCGTCGGTCCAGGTGTCGAGGTCGTACACCAACTGGGTCCGCTTGTCGCCGAGGAAGCGGGTGTGTTCGAAGCGGGACGGCCGTTCCATGACGTTGCAACCTAGCGGCTGCTGGCCGGTACCTGAACGAGAACAGGGCAGCGATCCGGAGATCGCTGCCCTGTTGCTGACTGGTACGAGACCGAACTCCCGAAGTGAACGTCGACGGGACCAGCTTCGACAAGGAGCTCAGCAGAGGTTGGCGTGGATTCGCCAGGCGGTCCAGCCTGAAGGCCTAGCGGCCAACCACCTCCAGAGTCCCACAACAAGATT
>JAYSLK010000814.1:0-2086 GCA_043725585.1 Actinomycetota bacterium | reverse complement strand
TCCCGGCCGCCGACACGGTGCGAATGGGGCGGGCCAGCATCGAGCTGGAACATGCGATCGGGGCCTACGAGCTGGTGCAGGGCTGCGACGTCGTGCACGATCACACACTCGCCGGCCCCCTGTACTCGGCGCGATTTCCGGATCTCCCCGTCGTGGCGACCAATCACATGCCGTTCACGCGCACGATGACGGCGATCTTCGGTGCAGCAGTGCCGCGTGTCGGTCTGATCGCCATCTCTCACTCGCACGCCGCATCCACGACGCTGCCCATCGCCGGAGTCGTGCACCACGGCGTCGATCTCCGCGACTTCCCCGAGGGCGCCGGAGACGGTGGCTATGTGGCTGTGCTCTCGCGTATGACACCGGAGAAGGGCGTCCACCGGGCCATCGGGATCGCCCGTGCGGCCGGCGTGCAGTTGCGGATCGCCGCCAAGATGCGCGAGCCGCACGAGCGCGCCTACTTCGACGAGTTCGTGCGGCCGCACCTCGACGACGATGTCGTGTACCTCGGTGAGCTCGGCGCCGCCGAGAAGCGGAGCCTGCTGGCCGGCGCGGCGGCGTTGCTCAATCCGATCGACTGGCCCGAGCCATTCGGGATGGCGATGGTGGAGGCCATGGCCTGCGGCACGCCCATCGTGGGCTGCCCGCAGGGCGCCGCCCTCGAGATCGTCGTCGACGGGGTGACCGGTTACCTGAGCGACGACGACGACGAGCTGGCAGCCGGCGTACGTGCGCTGCCCCTCATCGAGCGCGAGTCGTGCCGGCAACGTATCGCCGAGTTCTTTTCGGTCGAGCGCATGGTGGAGGGCCACCTGCGCATCTACGAACAGCGACGACGACTCCGAACAGCCTCATCACCACCAGCACGCTCGACAGCACCGACGAGCGGGCTGACTTCATCTTCAGGCGATCACCCACGGGTCTCGTGACGGTAGCGACGAACGCCGTGATGGATCCTGGGACCTCGGCGATGACCATGAGATTGATCGACTGACCGACACATCCAGAAATGCCTTGCATGGCCAATCCACGGGTTGCTCGGCTCCGAACAACTGGTCGACGAGCCGATCTCGCGGTTCTCACAGTGGAGGAGTCCGCCATGACCATCACACGACGATCGCTGATCGGGGGTGGAGCTGCGCTCGCAGGAGCAGCAGCGGCCACCATCGCCAGCGGAGGAACAACGAACGCGTCAGCGCCAACCGAGTTGTCAGCACAGGAACTGGCGGTGCTCGACATCCCGGTGATGCTGTCGGTCACCGACGCCAAGAGGGGCGACGTGGAAATCTTGATCGGTGAGCAGGCCATCACGTTCACCGACAAGGCGCTCGTCGCCAAGTTGGCCCGCACATCGCGCACGGCGGTGAAGTGATGTCATCACATCGCGAAGCACCATCGGTTTCCAAGGACCCGGTGGCAGACAACACCGACGTGTACGCCTTCAGAACGCCTGGCGACACGGTCACGCTCATCGCCTGCTACCTGCCCGGCCAATCGCCGGCTGGAGGCCCGAACTTCTACGAGTTCGGCGACGACGTGCTGTACGAGATCAAGATCGACAACGACAACGATGCCAAGGAGAACATCGTCTTCCAGTTCCGGTTCAAGACGGTCAACACCAACCCGAACACGTTCCTGTACAACACCGGGCCGATCGGCTCGCTGAACGACTCGAACTGGAACCGCCGCCAGACCTACACCCTCACGCAGGTGACCAAGAAGGACGCCTCCGGCGGTCGAGATCGTGATCGCGACCGCACCACCGTGTTGGGGACGGAATTGAAGACGCCGCCGGTCAACGTCGGTCCGCGCTCCACCCCGAACTACGAGGCCTTGGCCTCGGCGGCCGTGCACACACTGAGCCACCCGACCACCGGGCAGACCGTGAAGGTGTTCGCCGGCCAGCGTGCCGACGCCTTCTTCGTCGACCTGGGCTCGATCTTCGACCTCGGCACGCTGCGGCCGTTCCAGGGTGCTCATGTCTTGCCGTTGCCCGGCGTGAGCGATGACGGCGTCGATGCACTCGCGCAGGCCAACGTGCACGCCATCGTCATCCAGGTGCCGATCGCGATGCTCACGTCCAACG
>JAYSLK010000813.1:0-2784 GCA_043725585.1 Actinomycetota bacterium | reverse complement strand
TCGACCTCCCTGGCGCCGGGGCCGTGGTCACCAACATCACTCTCGACAGAACGGATGCCGCTGGTTTCGTGACGGCTCATCCCGCGGGTACCGAGCTCCCGGGCACGTCGTCGATCAATGCTCGGTCGCGCAACGCGGTGGTGGCCAACGCCGCGATCACGGCGCTCTCCAAGCGTGGACTGGCCTGGTACTCCAACGCGGGCACCGACCTCGTGGTCGACATGTCCGGTTGGTTCGTCGGTACGCCGGTAGCGGCGAGTTCGCCGGTGCTTGCGAACGCACCGGTCGCCCCGCGGGTGCTGCTGGTGGGCGATTCCACGCTGGCTGCCTTGAACGTGGTCACAGCATCGCGACGAGCGCTCCAGGGGATGATGCCACTCCTCGATGCCGCCCCGTGTCGCCGGTTGGTGCGACCGTCGTGTCGGAGTGCATTCACCGGTCAAGTACCCGACACCGCGGTCGAGGCGATCGGGCGTACACCCGGTCCCATCGATGTCGTGGTGGTGAAGGCGGGGTACAACGAGGGGACGTCGGGGTTCCAACAAGCCGTCGAGCAGGTGCTGCTCGCAGCTCGGCAGCGCTCCGCACGTGTGGTGCTGTGGCTCACCTACAGCGAGGGCACCGCGAGCCAACTCCGCACCTACGCGGTGAACAACGCGGTGCTGGCATCACTTCGCGACAGCGGCGCCTGGCCGGAACTGGTGCTCGCCGACTGGCGGGCGTACGCGGCCTCGTCGAGCGGTTGGTACTCCGGCGATCGCGTGCACCTGCAGGGTGCGGGGGCCTGGGCGACGGCTGACTACGTGGCCCGCTGGGTGGCGAGCGCGCTCCACCGCCCGTGCCCGCAGCCGTGGACGCCGGGAGGGGCGATCGACGATCGGTGCCCGGCGCCCGACGCGGTCGCGATCGAACGAGGCACGCCAGACCTCCGCAGCCTCTACGGATTCTGACCATGGAGCCCCTGGCGAGGGTCAGGGCGTGGCGTCGTCAGGAGGCGCGGCGGGACGGTCCTCCCAATCCACCCACTCGGCACCTGACTCCGCAACCCACGCATGCACCGACTCGCCGATGGTGCGCGTGAAGTGCTGTTCGCCGATGGCGTCGACCAGTCCGTAGTCGCCCATGCGTTCGCGGACGTGACCCTTGAGTGCGCTGAAGCGCAATGTGACACCGCGCGCGGCCAGGTCGCGGATCAGCTCGTCGAGCGCGTCGGCCGCCGTGGTGTCGACGTCGGTGATCGGCTCGGCGGTCACCACGACGACGCGCACGTTGCGGCCGGCGCCCGAGGCGCGGTCGACTCGCTCGAGCACGTCCTCGACGAAGTAGCGGGCGTTGGCGAAGAACAGCGGAGCGTCGAACCGATAGAGCATCAGGCCTGGGATGTGATGTCCCTCGGGATGGCGGAGGGCATCGTGATAGCCCTTCAACCCGTCGACGCGAACGAGTTCCGTGGTGTGCGGCTTCCACGCCCGGCGCATGAAGTCGAGCAACGACAGGGCGATCGCGACCACGACTCCGGTGATGGCACCGAACAGGGCAACCGCAATGAACGCGGTCATCGACAGGAGGAACTCGTTCCGACGAACGAGCACCAGCCGTGCGACCGGCGCAATGGCGAAGATGCGCATCGCTGCCGCGATCACCACGGCTGCCAACGTTGCTTGTGGCAGGTTGCGGAACGCGCTCTCTCCCATCAGCAGCAGCGCCAGCAACACCACGGCGGCGAACACGCCCGTGAGCTGTGTGCGAGCGCCCGCAGCCTCGGCCACGGGGGTGCGCGACTGGCTGCCGCTCACGGGGAACCCCTGGAAGAAGCCGGACGTGATGTTCACCAGGCCAAGCGCGACCAGCTCGTGATTGGAGTCGACCTTGGCGCCGCGCTTCAGAGCGAACACCCGGGCGAGCACGCTGGTATCGGCGAACGCCACGAACGAGACGCCGAGCGCAGCGCCGAGCATCGCCTTCAGGTCGTCCCAGTCGGTGTCGGGCAGGGCGGGGCGCGGGAAGCCCCCCGGCAGGTCTCCCACCAGCGTCAGACCGCGGTCGCCGAGCCCGAAGGCGGCGGTGACGACGACGGTGCCCACCACTGCGACCAACACGCCGGGCACCACCTTGGTCCAACGACCTGTCAGCACGATGACCGCCAGGCTGGCAGCCGCGATCCCGATGGCCCAGCCATTGGTGTTCCCGTCTCGAACACCCTGCAGGAACCGCCAGGCGGTGTCGATCAGACCGTTGGCGTCGACCGAGAACCCGAACGCCTTCGGCAGCTGGTTGACCACGATGGTGAGCGCGATGCCGTTCTGGTATCCGTACCGAACAGGCGCCGAGAGCAACTCGGCCAGGAAGCCGAAACGGGCCAGGCCGGCCAACAGGCCGATGAAGCCCACCATGACCGAGAGCAGTCCGGCCAACGCCACGGCATCACCAGGGTCGCTCGCTGCGAGTGGGACGATGGCCGCGAGGATCAGCGGGGCGAGCGACGAGTCGGGCCCCATCACCAGCACCTGCGACGGACCGGCGAGTGCATAGACGAGCAGCGGGATGATCGTGGCGTAGAGCCCCGTGATCGGCGGCAGGCCCGCGGCCTGCGCGTACGCCATGCCGGCAGGCACCAACAGAGCCACGAGGACGGCGCCGGCGCCGGCATCCTTCGCCAGCCAGCCACGCTCGTACGATCGGAGCTGGCCGACCAGCGGGATGAATCGGGTCCACGATGAATCGGTACCCGTTCGCGCCATCGCAGGTCCGGACGAGCCCTCGGGACGGTTCGGTGTGCTCACT
>JAYSLK010000812.1:0-3957 GCA_043725585.1 Actinomycetota bacterium | reverse complement strand
GCCGATGGTGGCAAGCCGATCCGAATCGGCGCGACCAAGTCAGGCAACCGGCGCGACCTCGAGATGACGGAGCTCCTGGCGTCAGCGCTTCGCCGGCAGCGGGTGCTGCAAGCCGAACGACGTCTCGCGGCCGGTCCGCTCTGGACGTCCGATCGCCGATGGGCCGACCTCGTCTTCACCTCGGAGGTCGGAACGCCGATCGACCCGTCCCATGCACGACGCGACTTCAAGAAGATGTGCACCGCTGCCGACGTGCCGCTGCTGTCGCTGTACGAGATGCGCCACACGGTCGCCTCGCTGATGGTCGATGCCGACATCCCGCTCCGCGAAGTCGCCGACCTGCTCGGCCACAAAGACCTCGAGATGGTCGTCAAGCGCTACCGCCACCGAACCGAAGGGGTGGTGAAGTCACACGTCGCAGTGCTCGGCGCCGCGGCCGGGCCGTAGGTCCGCTGTCGAACCTACTCACACCAGAACGTCTGATCGACCCGAAGATGGCGCTCGGCGGCGCCGGCACGCGAGGATGCGCGGATGCTCGACTCGCTTTGGGGCGCGCGTCCTTCACCGGACGAAGGCTCCGGGGAGCTCGTCGGCTGCTGGCGACGTCTTCGTGTGCGTTGATTGCCAAGTCGGCGCTCGGCACTTCCTCGAGATTCAAGACCAGATCGACGACGAGCGTCGACGGCGAGGCCTTGACGGACGTGGGGAACCTGAAGCGGCCCGGGTCTGGTGGAGGCTCTTCCCACGCCACGCCGAGAGCCCAATAGCGAGGAAAGCCAAAAGTATTCAAAAAGTTACACCGCAGCTGTAACCGAAATGGCTGTGCCGGACAGGGCCATTGATTGTTGAGCGACCGACCCCTCGGAGCGGTTCATCTCTTGACCACACTCCCGGAATCGACTAGCGTTCTTAACGTGCCCGCAATCGAAAGGTTGAAGCAAATGACTGGAGTAACCGCGAAAAAGCGACGGCCGATTTCGCGTCGGATTAGGTGGATATCAGCTGCAGTTGCGCTAAGCCTCGGCGCAGGTGTCGGGGTTGAGACGGCTTCGGCGGTCGGTTGGTTCAAGTATTTCGGTCTCGCTGCGCTTCCGACGGCCTTCCAGAGAAGTAGCACATCCTTGAACCAGAACATCTACAACAGCGCTGTTCAGGCATGTTCTGGTGGTGTTTGGTACAAGTACACGGCAATCGAAGTATCGGGTTCGTCCTACATCTTTCCCTCTTCGTCAACCGGTTGTACTGGAAACGGACCAATTTCATACGCGGTTGGACTGAGCCGAGCTGTTTGCAGAAAGCAAACCGACATCGCGGGCATTGAGTACGCCGAGTGCTGGCGAGTGTCCTGAGTAGACGATGAGAAACGGACGTGATGCAATGACTCCTTCACAGCGAACTCGTAGCGCCGCCATAACGGTAGCTGCGACCATTGGGGTAGCAGTCGGTGGTTTCGCAATCGCAAGCGCTGTCACGCAACAGGTTGCACACCCTCCAGTTGACGACGCAACGATGGCCGTGATGCCCCATGACGGGCCGCCACCGCCGACAGTGTTTCCGGAAATCGCTTCGACTGGGGGTTTCTCAAATCAGACGACGGCCATCGACGCGGGTGTCGAGCTGGCAAATGGCTCCACGACCGTAACTGCGCGTCGTTCCGGCACCGACGTCTGCTACGTCGCAACGTACGTGGACCACCAGTCGAGCGGTTGCTTCAACGACGAGACTCTTCGTTCAGGTTTCGCGGTGACCGCATCCGGAGGTCCAATGCCGAACGGTCCCCTAGATGTGATCGGAATCGTGCCTGACGAAGTCACGCATGTCGTTATTGGTGGCCAGCGCATTGATGTCGAGCAGAACATCTGGCAATACTCGGCTTCGCCTGAGGCTGATTTAGCGTATGAGGTCTTCTCAGCCGAGAAGAGCGTACGTCTCGGGAGTTAACGCGGGCGTTGATGAGCTGGTCGAAGTTGAGTACTCACGCTTCGCTTTCTTTCTTCGTTGGGGACCTTCGGTGGGTCGCAGATTCCCCCGACCACCAATACGGACATCACCAGGCTGTAGGTCGCGCCGCGATTACCGGAATGACTGCCGGCATGCCCCGCGTGGTTTCGGGCGGTGAGACAACGGGGGACACCCACATTCCTTGACGGGTGCGGCGGCGATTCAGCTCGTTCGAGGTGGCCGGCGACCGATCGTTTACCGGAATATCCCGATTGCCATGGACGGATTTCCGGATTGCCGCGGGGTCGGGATCACAGGTCGATGCCGTAGTCGATGTCTGTTCGGTCGAGGTGTTGTGTGGGCGGGTGCAGTGCCGGGTGTTCGGCGTCGAGGGTGGTGAGGAGTGCACGGGCCTCGGGGACGGTGTCGGCGTATCGGGCGAGTTCTCTGACGGTGTGATCGAGGTCGGCGCCGGTGACGGTGTGGCCGGCGGCCCAGGTGCGCCATGTGGTGATCGCCTGGTCGAGGGCGGTGTCGTCGTCCCGGTAGTCGCGAAGCGCGACGGCGCGTCGGTCGTGCGCTTCGAGCCGCATCGCGGCCTTGGCGAGCGACACGCGTGCGGTCGCTCGCTGCTCGCTCACGGGCCGGCAGGCGGCTTCGAGTTCATCGACGCGACTAGCGCTCACGGCTGCCCGTTCGGTCGCAGCGGCCGCGGCACGCTCGAGCGGGCGACGTGTCCGCCAGGTTGCGTTGCCGGCCCGGTAGCGGGCGGTCCGGGCGGCGGCCTCGTCCAGGTTCGCCTCACGACGGGCTCGGGACAGGTCGTGCTGGTCGGGCGCGAGAAGTGCCCGGGCCTGGTCGTAGCCCTGTCGTGCTTGGGCGACGGACTGCTCGAGGGCGGGGCGTTCCTCAGCCATCGAGGCGAGGAGCCCGCCGATCATCGGGACCCGCTCCCGCACATCGGACTGCCACTCGTTCAACCAGACGGGCTCGACCGCCCGACGACGAGGGCCGGGTGCCGGTGCGGGTTGCCGTTCGGCGAGCTGTCGCCGGTGGGTGACCGCTGGGGTGTCAGCCCGGTCGGTGGCGAGGACCCGTCCGAGGAGGTCCATGGCTTCCCGTTCGGATCGCTGGTCGGTGACGACGAGGAACTGGTTGTCGTCGCGTCCGCGGGTCGCACCGACGTAGAGGCCTCGTCCTGTGGTGGTGCCGGTGACGAGGGTGATCGATTGGTCGGTGGTGATGCCTTGGTTGCCGTGCTCGGTCGTCGCGTAGGCGAGCTGCACGAACTCGCGCACATACCCTGCCGGCAACGTCACGGTCGCGTCGCTCGTGTGAGAGTGGGCGGTGATCGCCCCGTCGTCGTGGGTGGCGGTGATGGTCCAGCGGTCGCGGTTGCGGACGCTGTCGCCAGCGGTGGTGGTGAGGGTGCGGTCGTTGCGGCGAGTCATCACGACGTCCGCGATGAAGATGTGGCCGTCGGCGGCGGTGACCGGTTCGCCGGTGAGGGCGCCGGTCTTGAGCGGTGCGTTCTGGATGTGGTGGTTGATGAGGGTGGCGTGTTCGTTGGTGGTGGTCGTGATCGCCAACGAACGCCCCTTCGTCTGCGCCTCCGCCCACTCTCGCCCGATCGTTCGGAGGTGCTGGTCGAGGCTTCCGGGTTCGACGCGGCCGTGCCACAGGTACTCCGACAACGCGGCCGGGTCACCCCGGCGCAGGCGGAGTGACGCTGCGGCTTCCCACGGTTCGGTGAACCGATGGATCTGTTCGAGCTCGACCGTCCGCGTCGCGGTCGCAGACAGTTCGGGGAACATCCCGCCACGGGCCACGGCCTGCAACTGATGTGGGTCGCCCACCAGCACGACCCGTAGATCGAGCCGTTGCGCGAGGTCGGTGAGTCGCCACAGGTCCGGTGTCGAGACCATGCCTGCTTCGTCGACGATCACTGTTGTCCCGCGCCGCATCTGCCACTCGGGTCGTGGGCCGCCGTCACGGGCGTGTTCGTGCAGGAGCTTG
>JAYSLK010000811.1:0-5469 GCA_043725585.1 Actinomycetota bacterium | reverse complement strand
ACCTTGATCGGGTCGACTTCGCCGATCAGGTCGGCGATCGACGTGTCGGGCGTCGCCAGCTTCTCGCCGTACCGTTCGTCGCGGTGCACCCACGTGATCGGCGTGTCGTCGCCGTGGTGCTCCACGAGGTCGCGGGCGTGGCGGCTGACCGGATGGTACGGATCGTCGTTGATCTCGCTGCCCGAGATGATCGGCATCCACTCGTCGAGCAGACCCGTGAGCGAACGGATGATCCGGGTCTTCGCCTGTCCTCGTTCGCCCAGGAAGATCACGTCGTGACCGGCGAGAAGAGCGTTCTCGAGCTGAGGCATGACCGTCTGCTCGTAGCCCATCACGCCGCTGAACAGCGGCTCACCGGCAGCGATCTTTGCGACGGCGTTCCGGCGGATCTCTTCCTTGACGGGGGTGGACTGCCAGCCCGATGCCTTCAACTGGGCCACGGTGGCCGGAGCGGGGTGCGAGGTCGTCATGAATTCGACCCTACATCGGCGATCACCGCGGTGCTCTGGCTGGAACGGCCACGTCACACGACCCTCGCCTACCATGCGCCCCATGGACGCGCTCACGCACGGGATCGGCCGCTGGCGAGCTCGCCTCGCCGACGACGACGTCAGGCGCGACGGTGTCGGTCTCGAACTCGACGACAGCACCTGGCCGGCGATCTCGGTGCCCGGCCACTGGTGCTCGGTTCCCGAACTTGCCGACAGCTCCGGGCCCGTGATGTACCGGGCCGACCTGCACCACCATGCGCCCGCCGACGGCGAGCGCGTCTTCGTGGTCTTCGACGGCGTGATGTACCAGGCCGACGTGTGGCTCGACGGTGCCTACCTGGGTGATCCGGAGGGCTACATCGCTCCCCACGCGTTCGACATCACCGACCTCTCCCGGCTGTCCGACGATCACGTGCTCGCGGTGGAGGTGTCGTGTCCGCCTCAGTCGTCCGGCGCACCCAAGCGCACGCTCACCGGCACGCTCCAGGACGGGTCGGTGTTCGATCGGCGTTGGAACCCCGGTGGACTGTGGCGGCCGGTGCGGCTGGAGACCACGGGAGCGGTGCGGATCGATCGCTGCCGGGTGTTGTGCCGCGACGCCAACGACACCCGCGCCCACTTGCGTCTCGCAGTGCGCCTCGACAGCGATGCTGCCCGCCAGGCCAAGGTGCGCACCATCATCGACGGCGTGGTTCTGGCCGAGCAGGACCACTCCCTCGCCCAGGGGAACAACGAGATCGCGTGGACCATCGACGTCTCCAAGCCGCGCTTGTGGTGGCCGTGGTCGATGGGCGACCAACCGCTCGCCGAGGTCGTGGTCGAGGTTTCCGTCGATGGCGACGTCAGCCATCGTGCGTTCCGTCGAACCGGCTTTCGCGAGATCGCGATGCAGGACTGGGTCTTCTCCGTCAACGGCGAGCGGCTGTTCACAAAAGGTGTGAACCTCGCGCCGTCGAGCACCGATCTCGCAGGCGCTCCCGGGCCGATCTTCCGACGCGACGTCGAACTGGCTCGCGAGGCCGGGCTTGATCTCGTGCGATGCGTGGGACACGTGACTCGCGATGAGCTGTACGACGCCGCCGACGAGCTCGGCGTGCTGGTGTGGCAGGACCTCCCGCTGCGGGGCGCCTACGCGCGCACGGTTCGCAAGCAGGCGGTGGAGCAGGCCCGGTCGGCAGTCGACGTGCTGGGCCACCATCCGTCGATCGCGGTGTGGTGTGCGCACGACGCTCCGGAGACCACGATGCTACGTCAACAGCTGCCGACGTGGAACAAGACGATCCTCGATCGATGGGTCAAACGGGCGCTCGAACGTGCCGACGAGTCGAGGCCGACGCTGGCCAACAGCGGCGTGCCCCCTCACCTGTCACAGCTCGACGGCTCCGACAGCCACCTCGTCTTCGGTTGGGGGCGCGGCGACGAGCGCGACCTGTCGGGCTTCGCTGCGGCGCTGCCCCGCATGGTTCGCTTCGTCGGTTCGTTCGGTTCGCAGTCGGTGCCCGACGACGCAACCGAATGGGTCGACACCTCGGCCTGGCCCGACCTCGACTGGCCGACGCTTGCCGCTCGCTACGGCGCCGACATCGAGCAGTTCGAGCACTACCTGCCGTCGCCCGGTCACGCGTCGTTCGAGCAATGGGCACGCTACACACAGCGCTATCAGGCCACCCTCCTGCGCCACCACATCGAGACGCTGCGCCGACTGAAGTACCGACCGACGGGTGGATTCTGCCTGTCGTCGTTGGCCGACGCGGCCCCGCGCATCTCGTCCGCGGTGCTCGACCACGAGCGGCGGCCCAAGCTCGCATTTGCCTCGATCACCGATGCGTGTCGCGCGGTGATCGTCGTCGCCGACCGGATACCCGACCAGGTGTCGGTCGGGGCCGCATTCGCCCTCGACGTCCACGCGATCAGCGATCGCCATCGCTCGCTCGACGACGTCGTGTGCACGGCCACGCTGCGGTGGCCCGGCGGCATACATCGATGGCAGTGGAGCGGCAACGTGCCGCCCGACGACTGCGTGCGCATCGGCACGATCCAGTTCCTGGTCCCCGATGCCCCTGGTGGGCTGTGGCTCGACCTGGCCCTCGAACACGGCGACGAGATCGCCACGAACCGCTACGAGGCGATCGTCAGCCGGTGACCAACTCCCAATCGCGAGGAGAGATGAGTGGCCGTAGCGCACTCATCTCTCATCTCGACCGGCGGTCGAGCCGTCAGCGGGCGAGGGTCTTGCGGTTGGAGAACTTCGACTTGCGGTAGTCCTGGTTCATGAGGGCGATCACGTCGATCGAGATCTTCTTGGGACACGCTGCTTCGCACTCACCGTGGTTGGTGCACGAACCGAAGTACTCGTCCATCCTCTCCACCATCGCCTCCACCCGCTTGAACCGTTCGGGCTGACCCTGGGGCAACAGGCTGAGATGGGCCACCTTGGCTGCCGTGAACAGGTTGGCGGCACCATTCGGACATGCGGCCACACATGCGCCGCAACCGATGCACGCCGCCGCATCCATCGACGCATCGGCGACCGGCTTGGGCACGGGGATCAGGTTCGCATCGGGAGCACCACCGGTCTCGGCGGTGATGAAACCGCCGGACTCGACGATGCGATCGAACGCAGACCGGTCGACCATCAGATCCTTGATGATCGGGAATGCGGTCGCCCGCCATGGCTCGATCACGATCTCGGCGCCGCTCTGGAACTTGCGCATGTGCAGTTGACACGTCGCGGTGCCGCGCTGGGGACCATGTGCCTGCCCGTCGATCATCAGCGAGCAGGTACCGCAGATACCTTCACGGCAGTCGTGGTCGAACACGACCGCCTCGCGGCCGTCGTGGATGAGTTGCTCGTTGAGCACGTCGAGCATCTCGAGGAACGAGGCCTCGTCGCTGATCGACGCGATGAGATAGCTCTCGAACCGACCGCTTTCGTCGGGTCCGGCCTGACGCCAGACTTTCAGCTTGATGTCGGAGAGATGACTCACTTGTAGCTCCGGGTGGCGAGGTGGACGGTGGTGAACTCGAGCGGCTCGACATTGCGAATGGACTGCATGGGGTCGCCGGTCCACTCCCACGCGGCGACGTGAGCGAAGTTCTCGTCGTCGCGCGTGGCCTCACCCTCGTCGTCTTGATACTCGGCGCGGAAGTGGCCTCCGCAGCTCTCGTTTCGTTCGAGCGCATCTCGGCACATGACCATGCCGAGCTGGAAGAAGTCGTCGACCCGGCCGGCCTTCTCGAGGGTCTGATTGATGGACTCGCCGTTGCCCGTGACGCGCAGGTCCTTCTGGAACTCGGCGTACAATGCCGGGAGCTCCGACAGCGCCTTCTCGAGACCCTGTTCGGTGCGCTCCATGCCGCAGTAGTCCCAGATGATCTTGCCCAGTTCGCGGTGGAACCAATCGGGTGACCGCGTGCCCTTCACGTCGAGGTAGCCCTGGTAGCGCTGACGCGCCGCCGTCTCCGCTGCCTTGAACCCTGGGTGGTCGACGCCAGGAATCGGCTTGTTGAGCAGCGGGGCCAGGTAGTTCCCGATCGTGTACGGCAGGACGAAGTAGCCATCGGACAAACCTTGCATCAGCGCCGAGGCACCCAGTCGGTTCGCGCCGTGATCGCTGAAGTTCGCCTCGCCGGCGGCGTACAGGCCTGGGACCGTGGTCATCAGCTCGTAGTCGACCCAGAGGCCACCCATCGTGTAGTGGCTGGCCGGGTAGATGCGCATCGGGACCTTGGTCGGATTCTCACCGGTGATCCGCTCGTACATCTCGAACAGGTTGGAGTAGCGCTCCCACACCGTGTCGTACCCCAGCCGAGCGATGGACGCCGAGAAGTCGAGATACACGCCGTTCTTGAGCGGACCGACACCTCGGCCCGAATCGACGGACCGCTTGGCGGCGCGCGACGAGATGTCGCGTGGGGCGAGGTTGCCGAAGCTCGGGTACAGCCGTTCCAGGATGTAGTCGCGTTCTGATTCGGGGATGTCTGCCGGCGATCGTTCGTCGTCGATCTTCATCGGGACCCACACCCGACCGTCGTTGCGGAGCGACTCACTCATCAGCGTCAACTTCGACTGCGTGTCGTCGGCCTGCGGAATGCACGTGGGATGGATCTGGGTGTAGCACGGGTTGGCGAAGTACGCGCCGGCCCGGTGAGCGCGCCACGCAGCCGTGACGTTGCAGTTCATCGCATTGGTCGACAAGAAGAACACGTTGCCGTAGCCACCGGTGCACAGCACGACGGCGTGCGCGGCGTGCGAGATGATCTCGCCCGTCATGAGGTCGCGGGTGACGATGCCGGCGCAGCGTCCATCGATCGTGACGGTGTCGACGAGCTCGGTGCGGTTCCACAGACGCACGTTGCCGAGACCCACCTGCCGGGCCATCTGCTGGTAGGCGCCGAGCAGCAACTGCTGTCCGGTCTGGCCCCTGGCGTAGAAGGTGCGGCTCACCTGAGCGCCGCCGAAGCTGCGGTTGTCGAGCAATCCGCCGTACTCGCGAGCGAACGGCACACCTTGGGCCACCATCTGGTCGATGATGTCGACGCTCACCTGGGCGAGTCGGTGCACGTTCGACTCCCGGGCGCGGAAGTCGCCGCCCTTGATGGTGTCGTAGAACAAGCGGTGAACCGAGTCGCCGTCACCTTTGTAGTTCTTGGCACCGTTGATGCCGCCCTGTGCGGCGATCGAGTGGGCGCGGCGAGGCGAATCGTGGAACGTGAACGCGTCGACCTGGTAGCCCAGCTCGGCCAACGTCGCGGCCGCCGAAGCGCCGGCCAGACCCGTGCCGACGACGATCACCTTGAACTTGCGCTTGTTGTTGGGGTTCACCAGTTTCATGTCGCTCTTGAACGTCTCCCACATCTCGGGGACGGCGACGTTGGGGGCCTTGCTCTGCAGCTGACCGTTCGACGCTGTGGCGGTGACAGTGCTCATGATGGGGTTGCTCCTAGCCGGTGTGCGCAGGTGTGGGCAGGTGTGGGA
>JAYSLK010000810.1:0-3333 GCA_043725585.1 Actinomycetota bacterium | reverse complement strand
GTGACCGCGTACACGCCGATGCCGACGGGGATGATCTCGAACTCCTGGCCGGCGTCCCAGATCGCGTCCCACACCTTGAGGCCGTGCTCCATGCGGGTGTAGATCTCCCAGCCGTTCTCGCCGACGTAGCTGATGCGGAACATCGTGCACGGCACGCCGTCGATCAGCACATCCCGGACGGCGCCGTACGGGAAGCCGTCTTGGCTGAGGTCGTACGTCGCGGTGGTGTGATCGGTGGTCACCTTGGCGAGCGTCTTGGCTGCGTTCGGCCCCCACACGCCGACGGTGCAGATGCCCTGCGAACGGTCGGTGAAGGTGCACTGGCCGTCGTCGCCGGCGGCGGCGTTGAACGACTCGAGGTGCTTGTTGAACCAGTAGTTGTCTCGGCCACCGTCGAAGGCGCCGGTGATCACCCGGAAGTGGCCGGTACCGAGCCGTTGGATCGTGAGGTCGCCACGGAAACCGCCATGAGGGGTGAGCAACGGCGTGTACACGCTGCGCCCGACTGCGACGTCACAGCTGTTGACGGTCATGTACTGCAAGAACGCCAAGGCGCCGGGGCCTTCGAAGTCGAACTCGTTGAACGCGGTCAGATCGACCATGCCGACGCTCTCGCGCATCTGCAGGTGCTCGGCGTTTGTGACCGGATTCCACCAGCGCGCATCCCACTCGTGCTCGCGTGGCTGACACGCCTCGGGGAACTTCGCCATCAGCTTCTCGTTGCTCGAGTACCACTGTGGACGCTCCCAACCGCGAGCGTCGAAGAACGTGGCGCCGAGGGCCTCCTCGCGGGCGTAGAACGGGCTGCGACGGATGCCGCGCTGGCTGGCCCACTGCTCACGCGGGTGAACGATGCCGTAGGTCTTGTTGAAGTGCTCGTTGCACCGGGCGTTGATGTGCCACTCGGTCTTCTCGTGCGGATAGAAGCGGCTGATGTCGCTGCCATGCGGATCGCACATGTGCGGGTAGCCGTACGTCATCCACTCGGCGACGAGCTGGGCGATCCCTGGGCCCTCCTTGATCCACACGGCAGCTGCGCTCCACAGGTTGCGCACTTCGACGGTCTCACCCAGCACGGGGTTGGCGTCGGGCGTGAGGCTGAGCAAGCCGTTGATCGCATAGCGGATCTCGGCGTCGCCGAGCATCTCCATCAGCTCGATTGCCTGCTCCATCTGCGGATCGAAGTCGTCGTAGGTGAGCGGCAGTTCGGTGGGCGTCAATGCCGAGGCGGCGATGGACGGAATGTCGTCGGGCCGCATCAGGATCGGGCGGTGAGCGTAGCTGCCGACCTCCATCGAACCGGCCGACTGGCGTTCGTAGCAGAACGTGTCCATGTCGCGGATGATCGGATAGGCGAGCTCTTTGTTCGACTCCTGCAAGATGTCGATCGGGCCGACATCAGCCATCTGGTGCACGGCGGGAGTGAGCGGAATGTTGGCGCCGGCCATCGCGGCGATGCGCGGGCTCCACACGCCGCATGCCACGACCACGTAGTCGGCCTCGATCCGGCCTCGGTCGGTGACGACGGCCTTGATCTTGGGGAATCCGCTGGGCTGGGGCTCGGTCTCGAGGGCGAGCACCTCGGTGTTGGCGAACACCCGCAGCACGCCGTTCGCGACTGCCTCGTCGCGCATCTTGGTGCCGGTCGCCAGCGAGTCGACCACCGAGACGCTCGGCGTGAAGTATCCGCCGAGCAGGATGTCTTCGTTGATGAACGGCACCATCGCCTTGATCTCGGCCGGCGTGATGATGCTGGCCTCGATGCCCCACGCCTTGGCCGAGGTCATCCGCCGCTTGAACTCCTCGAGGCGCTGCGGTTCACGTGCCACCTCGATGCCACCACAGGTGTTGTTCAGCCCGTGGTCGATGTACTGGTTCTGGCTGTCGATGGTGAGGAAGGCCATCTCCTTGTTGTGATCCGTGGGGAAGATGAAGTTCGAGGCGTGCCCGGTGGAGCCTCCGGGGTTCGGCAACGGGCCCTTGTCGAGCAGGACCATGTCGGTCCATCCCAGGCGGCTGAGATGCCCGACGAGGCAGTTGCCGACGATTCCTGCACCGATGACGACCACCCTGGCCGTGGTCGGCACGGCCTGTGTCGATGACGTCTGTGTCGACGACGTCTGTGTCGATGACGTCTGTTCGCTCATGTGATCGTCTCCCCGGGAGTCTGGCACCGGCGTTGCGCCTGTGGCCCGCTTGATATATCTTCATGATATCACAGCCTCGACCGCGCCTACATCCCTGAGCGAACGTGCCTTCGTGGAGATCCGCCGCATGATCGTGCGGCTCGATCTCCCGCCCGGCGCGGTGATCCGCGAAGACGACCTGCAGGATCGGCTGTCGCTCGGCCGCACACCCATTCGGGAGGCCTTGCAGCGCCTCGTGCGCGACCAGTTCGTCACGGTGATCCCACGCAGGGGAATGTACGTGTCGAGCATCGACGTCGGTGAGCTGGCCACGCTCTACGAGACGAGGGCCATCATCGAACCGTACGCAGCCAGGCTGGCGAGCGTTCGAGGCAGCGCCGCTCATTGGGGGCGCATGCGTTCGGTGCTCGATCTGGCTCACCTGCCAGGTGTCCCGGGCGATGTGCTGATCGAACATGACCGCGAGTGCCACGAGATCGTGTGGGAAGCGGCCGACAACCGGTTCCTCACCGACACCCTCGACATGCTCTACGCCCAGAGCGATCGCCTGTGGCACATGTACCTCGCCGACGTCGACGACATGGAGCACGCCGTCGACGAGCACACCGCGATACTCAGCGCCCTCGAAGCCGGCGATACCGATCGAGCTGCAGCCCTGACCGAGGCGCACATTCGCAGCTTCGACCAACAGATCCGCAGCGCGGTGGGTCGCCGTTTGCAGTCCCCTCTCGCCGGCTGATCCCGCTGCTACTCTCGCGGATGCGCCGATCACCTCGGCCGGGAGAGTCACGACGCAGCCAGCGTCGCGGCGCCGAAGGAGCAACCTCCCCGGAATCTCTCAGGCGAACGGACCGACCGAGCAGGCGTCGCTGGAAAGCATCCGATCACGAGTTGGCTCGTGTCCCGGATCGCCGACGGGGAAAGGACACCGCCGCAGGCGATGCCCGAAGCTCTCAGGCAACGATGACAGCGGGGGAAGCGACCCGCCGCGTGCTCGATGCACCGGCCCCATAGGAGGCTTCTCATGTCCGACTCGTCGTACCAAGCTCGCGACCCGCGCGATCAGCGCACGCGCGGTTCCTCGTCGTCATCGGCGCTCGACGCGCTGGTCGAGGCGTCTCTGTTCGGAACCGACGACTTCGTCGGACGGCACATCGGTCCGACCGCCGACGAACAACAGCTGATG
>JAYSLK010000809.1:0-3699 GCA_043725585.1 Actinomycetota bacterium | reverse complement strand
GGCTCGTCCGGGCCGAACTCCTGGCGATGGTGCGCCATGTGCACGCGTCGATAGGCGTCGGCCGAGGTGAACTGGGGAAAGCCGAGGAGCCAGCGCCCGACGACGTCGTTGGCTCGGCGATTCGCGAGGAGCAGCCGATGTGCGGCCTCGTGCATGAGCGATGCGAACTGGGCATGCGCCCGCCCCATCAGCACGAACGCAGGGATGGTGCTCCAGGGCGCCCAGCGCACACCGGCCCAGATCACGAACCCGGTCTGCAGGTAGAGCGCCGCCACCGACCAGGCGTTCCGCCACGACGGGATGCGCCGCAGCCGTTCGCGAAAGGCAGGGGTCGGCCGACCGTCGTCGCGCACCAGCTCGGTCGAGTGTGCCCGGGGCAGCTGGTTCGGAACCATCGTGTGCACGGTCGACGTCACATGCACATCTGACCAACACCGCCGAGCAGTGTCAACCAGGGTCCGATGTTCGCCGGCCTGACGACTATGGCCGGTCGACAGTGCGCGGGTCTCGTCCGAGCAGATCTTCCTTCCACGTCCGGAATCGCGTGTGGTGCCGGCCGCTCGGACCGTGGCCATCGCCGCTGTTGTCGGGGAACAGGCGAAAGGTGTGCTGCGCGGTGCGGTCGTAACGGCGGCATGCCCAGTATCTGGCGTCGCCCCCTATGGCCGGCCCGGCCCGCCAGAGGAGCCACTCGCCGATGCGGCGCTTGTAGGTCGCCACCGGCGTGCCCGGCAGGTCGTCGCCGAGCGCGTGCAGCTCGGCGGGTGCCTCGATCCAGGCGCCGGCGACGATGTTGCGGTCGCGGGTGGGCGTGTCGGGGAGGTCGACGGTGTGCACCGGTGTGTCATCGTCGGGCCGTTGGTCGTAGCGCAGAGCGTCGTTCATTCGCGCCTCGTCGGTTGCATCGGCGGCGCGTTGGTTCGGCGCGTCATCCGGCGCATCGTCGGTCGTTCGACGCCGTACCAGCTGGCGGCGGCGAGGACGGTGGTGATCAGGGTGGTCAGCAGCACGAACAGGGTCGCGCTGGCCGTGATCGTGTACATCGCCACCAACTGCTGCACCGGCCAGGCATACAGGTACATCCCGTACGAGAGGTCGACGCCACGCAGCAGGGCACCCACCGGAGCGAGCGCGAGTGCGACCGGGGGCAGCACCAGCGCCAGCAGCGCGCTCCCGAGGTGTTCGGAGAGGAACAGCGAGGTCCGCCCCGCGACCAGTGCGACGACGAGGGCGACGGCGGGCATCCAGCCGAGGAGACGGATGCGATCTCCGACCGCGCCGACGAGCGTGCCCGAGAGGAACACGAACGCGAGCATCACGAGCGTCTTGTCGGCCAGCGGGCCGATGACGAACCCGGTGAGCTCCGGCGCCTGGTAGTACCCGAGTGCCAACGCGCCCGCCATCGCCCACGCCAGCGGGACGGATCGCCGCTCGCCCCATCGATGGATGGCCAGACCGAGCAGTCCGACGACGACGTAGCAGCGGATCTCGTAGGGCAAGGTCCACAACGAGCCGTTGACGAAGCTCTCGCCGGTGGCGGCGCCGTAAGGCGTGGAGGTGACGAACACGCCACGCACGCCATGGGACATCTCGGTGGGGAACAGCAGTGCCCGTCCGATGTAGCCGAGCGGACCGTCTGCCCCCGCCGTGAGGAACCCGCCGAACCCGCCGCGCTCGTGCAGCCACGCCAGCATCGCCACGGGGACTGCGCTCACGGCGACGGCGACCGCGTACGCCGGCACGATCCGCACCGCTCTTGCGCGGGTGAATGCGGCGAGCGGCCGACGTGCGGCGGAGCGGCCGACGAGCAGGCCGCTCATCGCGAAGAAGCCCGCCACCGCGAACCCGCCGAGGGTGAGGTAGCGAGGAGCGATCGGTGACGACGGCTCCTCGCCGAACCCTCCCAGCGGCCACGTGTGGCTCACCAGCACCAAGAACGCGAGGATCAACCGGAGTGCATCGAAGCCGGGCGAGCGGCGATCGACCAGGTCTGCGACGGTGATCGGGCGCGGGTGTGCAGCCCCCGACGGCGATGACGGCGATGCGCCCGCCGTCGGCTCGGTGAGCGCGGTCACCAGCCCCTGGCCACCCATTCGCCGATGTGCGGACGTTCGTTGCCGATCGTGGTGTCGACACCGTGGCCCGGCATCACGACCGTGTTCGCGGGGAGCGTGAACAGCTTGTTGTCGAGCGAGTCGATGATCGTGGCGAAGTCGCCGCCGTCGAACGAGGTGTTGCCCGGTCCGCCGGGGAACAACGTGTCGCCCGAGAACAGCACGGGCGAACCCTCCACGAGGAACGAGATCGACCCGGGCGTGTGGCCCGGGTTGTGGATCGCGTGGAGGCGGAGCTTTCCCACCTCGATCACCTCGGCGTCATCGAGGAACACGTCATAGCCACACTCCTTCAACATCGGGGCATCCTGGCTGGTGACGGCGACCTCGTAGCCGGCTTCCCGCATCTGGGTGACTGCACCGATGTGATCCCAGTGGCCGTGGGTCTCGAGCACGCGCTTCACGTCGAGGCGCTGGCACAGCTCCAACAACCGTTCGTGCTCGTTGGCCGCATCGACCAACACCGACTCGCCCGTATGGCGGCATCGCAGCACGAACACGTTGTTGGCATAGGGACCCACCACCACCCGGTGAATCTCGAGTCGGCCGTCGGCCCAGTGCAGCGTCGTCATTTCGTCAGTCTTGCACTCGCCGATCGCGGTGATCTGCTCATGGTCTGCTCATGGTCTGCTCCTGGTCTGCTCCTGGTCTGCTCAGCTGGACACGACGTCGTAGCCGAGCGACAGCGCCACCATGATCTGCGCTGGGTCGAACGTCACGAAGCGCACGGGCCGCGGCAGCCGGTCGGCAGCAGCGAGGTGCAGCGCGTCGCTCAGCCGGAGCGGTTGCTCGCGCATCAGGGCTGCGGCACGATCGAGGCATCGTTGATCGACGGGCACCACGGCCACGCGGTCCCAGGTGAGCCGCACCAGATCCTCGAGGTCGCTGCGGAGCACCGGCTCGTCGACGACGCGGTCGATGAGCGCGAGCGATTCCATCAGCGTCAGTCCGCTGGAGCACCAGTCGCCGTCGCTGCGCATCGCATCGAGCACCACCGAACGGATCGGCTGGTCGAGGTGTGCGGCCACGAGCGCGCTCGCATCGAGGTAGACGGTCATCGCATCGCCATCGCCGGTCAGCCTCGGATCTCGCGGAGAAGCCGATCGAGGCGGGCATTGCCCCACACGGTGATGTACCGATCGGGGATCTTGCCGTCGGCTCGTCGCGGCGGGATCAGCGCGCCCGATGACACCAGCGATGAGAGATGAGTGTCGGTGGCGCCCTCATCGCTCATCGCGGACAGTGGGACGAGCGCCGCGGCGGGGCGACCACCCACCGAGACCACCGTCGGTTCACCTCCCGCAGCGCGCCGGATGTGGGCGGCGAGGTCGGCGCGCAACTCGCGGATGCCGATCATGACCTCGTTCCGATCATGACCTGGTTCCGTTCATGTGTACACAAGTGTACACACATCGATTTCGCTGGATGCGCTCGACATCGCGAGACTGCCGCCATGAACTTTGCCTTCACCGAAGAACAAGAAGAACTGCGCAAGACCGTCCGCCAGTTCCTCGAAGCCAAGAGCGCCGAGACCGCCGTGCGCGAGCAGATGGAGACCGACGCCGGCTTCGACGCCGCGGTGTGG
>JAYSLK010000808.1:0-1541 GCA_043725585.1 Actinomycetota bacterium | reverse complement strand
TGAGGTGCGGCTGAGAGCGGCCATCTTCATCGCCGCTCAGCATACGCACTTGACACGAGCTACAGCGAGTGTCACTATCCATTTACGGACAGTGTCACTATCCGTTTTGACTTCACACATCAGGAGATCAACCATGTCCCGCTTCTCGGTCGTGCCCGGCCGCTTCACCGCCTCCATCGACGGCGATTTCGTCGTGTTCATCATCGGCATGCGCGTCAACAAGCTCTGGAAGCTGCACAAGTGGATCCCGGTGGGCCGTGCCATGGGACCGATGATCGCGGCACTGATGAGCCACCCCGAGAAAGGCATGCTCGGGGTGCGCACCATGTGGGCCGGACGCACGATCACCCTCGTCCAGTACTGGCAGAGCTTCGAACACCTCGAACGCTTCGCCCGCGACAAGGATGACCCGCACCTGCAGGCCTGGCGCGACTTCAACGCCAAGGTGGGCACCAGCGGGGACGTCGGCGTCTACCACGAGACGTACCGGATATCGGCCGGGGCCCACGAGAGCATCTACAGCAACATGCCGGTGATGGGCCTCGCCGCGGCGACGATCGCCGAGCACGTGCCAGTCGCACGCCGGGGTGAAGCCGCGCGGGAGCGAATCGCCGCGGCCACCGCAGGTTGAGTCAGCCGGCCACGCCGATCAGCCGTCCGCTGACGGCGAGGCGGTAGCGAATCGAACCTGGAGGATGACACGCCACCAGTGTGACCGTGATCGGACCGGCCGCAGCCACCACCTTCAGCAGCTCCGCCGGTTTCGGGAGGATCACATCCTGGCGGGTGACCAGGTACCGGTAGGTCCGACCGTCGGCACCGAGCATCGAGAACGTGCTGCCGATGGTCAGTCGGTCGAGGCTGCGGAACGCGCCGCCGTGGCTGGTTCGATGAGCGAAGTACACGTTGTGCTCCGCGGTTCCCATCTGCCCAGACCCCATCCACAGACCGGCCCGCCCGCTGTCGATGTTCGTGTTGATGTTGCGGTGGGTGCCGACGTTGGTGCCGATGCCGGCATCCGGAGCGAAGATGCCGATCGCAGGGGTCGGCGCCGACGGCACCGAGTACGGCTCGGGCAGCGTGCTGGGCTCGGGGGCCCCCAGGTACCAGCCGGCGACGTCGACCACCAGGTGGCTCCCGGATTGCGAGTAGATCGCAAGTCCGCGGCTGCCGGCCCGAACGATGGCATGGTTCGCCACGACCTGATCGAGCGCGGTGACGTTGAGGTTGGAGACGCGAGGTCGAGCGACGCCGGCAGGGTGAACCGCGACGAAGCCGAGGTACCAAGGTTCGGTCGCGGTCACGTTCAGTGCCACGGCTGCGGTGGTGACCGGGAACGGCGAACCGGTTCCGAACTCGAGGGTGGTGTCGCCCCACGGTGCGATCGGGAAGTCGTTGCGGGTGTCGAGCACTCGCTGCGGGCTGGACGGCACGAACAGGCCGTCGGTGCTGACCGCCGCCGTCGGCCCCGTGAACCAACCGGCGACGTCGACCACCAGATGACCGCCACCCTGGGAGTACACCTGGAACGACCGGCTCCC
>JAYSLK010000807.1:0-6713 GCA_043725585.1 Actinomycetota bacterium | reverse complement strand
TGGGAATTCGAGCGACTGTGGACCGAGCGGTGAGAGATGGGGGCGGCACGGCCACTCATCTCTCATCGCCGGGGTTCAGGCGAATTCGTCGGGGAGTTCGGACTTGCGGCGGGCGACGAACTCTTGCAGCTCGGCGTCGATCACATCGTCGAGCGGCGGGGGCTCGTACTCGGCCAGGCGCCGCTTCCACACGCCGTTGGCGCGCTGCGCAGCATCGAGTCCTCCCTCTTCGGTCCATTGCTCGAAGCTGGAGTTGTCGCTGGTGTCGCTGCGGTAGAACGCGGTTTCGAAGTTGGCGAGGGTGTGCGCCGTGCCGAGGAAGTGGTTGCCAGGCGGGTTCTCGCGGATCGCGTCGAGCGCAAGGCCGTTCTCGCTCGTGTCGAGACCCTTGACGAACGTGGCCATCATGCCGAGCTGATCGCAGTCGAGGACGAACTTCTCGTAACCGATGGCCAGCCCGCCTTCGAGCCAGCCCGCGGCGTGCAAGACGAAGTTCACGCCTCCGAGCACGGTGGGCTGCAAGGTGTTGGCGCTCTCGTATGCGGCCTGGGCATCGGGCAGCTTCGACGAGGTGAGCGAACCGCCCGAGCGGAAGGGCACGCCGAGCCGGCGGGCCAGGGCTGCCATGGTGTACAGCACCATCGCCGGCTCAGGGGTGCCGAACGTCGGGGCTCCTGTCTGCATGCTCATCGAACTCGCGAACGACCCGAAGACCACCGGAGCACCCGTGCGACAGAGCTGGACGAAGGTCATCCCGGCGAGGGCTTCGGCGAGCGTCTGTGCGGCGACGCCGGCGCTGGTGGACGGCGCCATCGCACCGGCCAGGATGAATGGGGTGATGATCGTGGCCTGGTTGTTCTCGGCGTAGCACTGGGCAGCGGCGAGCATCGTGCCGTCCCACACCAGCGGAGACGACGCGTTGATCAGCGAGGTCATCACGGTTCGGTCGTGCAGGTCGCCACCGAACCCGATGCGAGCCAGATCGACGCTGTCCTGCGCACGCGACCCGGCGGTCACCGAGCCCATGAAGCCCTTGTCGCTGTACTTGATGTGGCTGTACACCATGTCGAGGTGTCGCTTGCTGACCGGGACGTCGACGGGCTCGCACACGGTTCCACCGGAGTGATGCAGCCACGGGGACATGTAGGCGAGCTTCACGAAGTTCTGGAAGTCGGTGAGGGTTGCGTATCGACGACCGTGGTCGATGTCGTAGACGAACGGCGATCCGTAGTTCGGGGCGAACACCGTGTGCGGGCCGCCGATCTCCACCGAGTTGAGCGGATTCCGGGCGTGCTGGGTGTACTGCGCCGGAGCGTTCTGCGACACGATCTCGCGGCACATCCCCCGGGGGAATCGAACGCGGGTACCGTCGACGTGCGCGCCCGCTGCGGCAAAGATCGGCAGCGCCTCGGGATAGTCGCGCACCTCGATGCCGACCTCTTCGAGGACGGTGTCGGCGGCGTGTTCGATGATCGACAGGCTCTCGTCGCTCACGATCTCGAACGGTCGCATCGTGCGCGTGAGATAGGGCACCCGTTCGATCACGTGCGAAGCACGCAGCGCCGCCCGCCCAGCGCGCCCACCGGTTCGGCGGCCACCCCCGGATGCAGGTGTCTCCTCGCTCGTGTCTGTCATGACGGTCCTCCCTCTGCTCTCGCTCCGTTCCCCTCGGCGCCACGGGTCCGGCGACGACGGACACCTTCGTTGTTCCGGGCGGCTCGCGCCGGCAGCGACACCACCGTCGACAGGAACGGTGATGGTGCGGTGGCGTGGGGGAACGCCATGGCAGCCACGAACTCGGCCTGGAACGTCGGCTCGGTCGCGGTCTCGATCTTTTCGACGTTGCGCACGGCGACTTCCATCTCGCGCCGGGCCGCCATCGACAGCAACGCTCGAACTGCACCCCCACCTGCGGCGTTGCCGACGCTCCGCACATGCTCGACCGGGCAATCGGGCACCAGGCCGAGCACGAGTGCGTACACAGGATCGATGTGCGACCCGAACGCGCCAGCGAGACGGATGTCGTCGACGCTGCTGACGCCGGCGTGGCGGAACAGCAGTTCGATGCCTGCCCGCAGCGCGGCCTTTCCCAACTGGATCGCGCGCACGTCGTTCTGCGTGATGCTCAGGCGCACACCATCGGCCTCGTGCAGGAGGTAGCTGAAGGTGCGACCGTTCTCGACGATCCGCGGGCTGCGCGATGCCAACGAACCCTGCACCACACCGTCTTGGTCGATGATCCCGGCGAGGTACATCTCGCCGATCACCTCGATGATCCCCGATCCGCAGACGCCGGAGATGTCGAGATCCTCCGTGTCGTCCGCGAAGCCGGGATCGTCGCTCCACAGGTCGCTGCCGATCACCTTGAACCGAGACTCGAGCGTCACCCGGTCGATTCGCACGCGTTCGATCGCCCCGGCGGTCGCACGCTGGCCGCAGCTGAGCTGCGCACCTTCGAACGCTGGGCCTGTAGGGCTGGATGCAGCGAACTGGCGATGATGATCACCGACCACGATCTCTGCGTTCGTGCCGACGTCGACCAGCAACTGCATGGTGGGGGAGCGGTGCGGTCCCTCCGACAAGATGACCGCAGCCGTATCGGCACCGACATGCCCCGCGATGCACGGAGCGAGGTAGACCTGTGCGTTGGGGAACGTGAGCTCGATCGCGGCTGCGTCCATCTCCAAGGCGTCGGCCGTGGCCAACGTGAACGGTGCTTGACCGAGTGGCGTCGGGTCGATGCCGGCGACGATGTGGTGCATGATCGGGTTGCCGACCAGAACGATCTCGAGCACCGCGTCCGCCGCGACGTCCGTGTCAGCACACAGCTGTTCGATGAGCTCCTGCAGCGCCTGTCGAACGGCGACGGTGAGGTTGCGATCGCCACCCGGATTCATCATCACGTACGAGACGCGACTCATCAGATCCTCGCCGAAGCGGATCTGTGGGTTCATCCGGCCGGCCGACGAAAGCACCTCGCCGGTCGTGAGATCGCAGAGATGACCCGCAATCGTGGTGCTGCCGATGTCGATTGCGGCGCCGACGATCCGATCGCGGAAGCCGGGCCACACCGCCACCACACCGTCGCCTCGAACCGCCACCGTGGCTGCCCGATCGATGTTCGAGAACGCTCGATGCACCTGCTGCAGCACGGGCAGGGTGAGATGCGTCACGGTCATCTGCAGGCGCGTGTGAAGTTCGGCGACGACCAGATCGGTCATCGACTCCGCATCACCGAGCACCGACGGAGGCAGCTCCACGTAGGCGATGCGCACGTTCGGATCGAGCACCACGTCGGTGAGGTCGAGGCTCTTGCGCACGACCGGTCGGTGCAGCTGACTCTCGGCCGGTACATCGACGACGAGGTCGTCGGTCACGATCGCACAGCACCCCAGCCGGCGGTCGGGCTTCAGGCCCTTCCGGTCGGCGTAGGTCTGTTCGGTCTCGGTCCATTCCGACAGCGCCGTGTCGTCGAATTCGACGGCCCACTTCGAGTACGAGCCGGGATGGAACTCGATCTGACAACGACCACAGATGCCGCGACCGCCACACACCGAGTCGAGGTCGACACCCAGCTCACGCGCTGCATCGAGCACGCTCAGGCCCGCGGCGACATCGCCGTCGAGGCCGGATGGTGTGAAGACGATTCGAGGCATGGGAGAGACGATTCCTGATCAGACGACGGCGGTCACTCGGCGCGACGACGCCGGCCGCCGCCGGCGCGACCGTCGCGGGCGCCACCCGCGGCATTGGGGTCGCGGTTCTCGCGAATCCAGGCGTAGCAGTCCTTGTCGTTGCCAGCCAACACATCGGCGGCCATGATCGCCTGCTTCACCTCAGGGTGCAGCGGGTTCATGATCGCCGAGCTCATGCCGTTCGAGATCGCCATCGTGAGGAACGTTCCGGTGATCGCATTGCGGTTCGGGAGGCCGAAGCTCACGTTCGATGCGCCGCACGTGGTGTTCACCTTGAGCTCGCTGACGAGGCGGCGGAGCAGCTTGAAGACCTGTTGACCCGCAGTGCCCATCGCACCGATGGGCATGACCAGAGGGTCGACCACGATGTCGTAGGCAGGGATGCCGTAGTCGCTGGCACGGTTCACGATCTTGCGCGCCACCTCGAAGCGGACGTCGGGATCCTCGCTGATGCCGGTCTCGTCGTTCGAGATCGCCACCACCGCAGCGCCGTACTTCGCGACCAGGGGCAGCACCCGTTCCATCTGCTCGTTCTCGCCCGTGACGGAGTTGACGAGGGGCTTGCCCTGATAGACGGCGAGGCCGGCTTCGAGTGCTTCTACGATGGACGAGTCGATCGACAACGGCACATCGGTGATCGCCTGCACCAACTGGATCGCACGCGCCAGCAGGGCTGGTTCGTCGGCCAGGGGGATCCCGGCGTTGACGTCGAGCATGTGTGCGCCCGCCGCCACCTGTGCCAGCGCGTCTGCCTCGACGCGGCTGAAGTCGCCGTTCTTCATCTCCTCGGCGAGCAGCTTGCGACCCGTGGGGTTGATCCGCTCACCGATCATCACGAACGGTCGATCGACACCGATCACGACTTCCTTGGTGGCTGAACTGATCACGGTGTGCGTCATGACGTTGGTTCCTCTTGGTCGAATTGAGCGAGCGGCGGCGGGTCGTCGGTGTCGTCGGTGTCGTCGGTGTCGTCGGTGTCGTCGGTGTCGTCACCGACGTTCAGATCGTCCGTCGCGATCGGTGCCGGTGCGATTCCTGGATGCTCCGGCGAGGCGGGGTCCCACCCACCGTTGGCCACCAGGACGTGCAGGCGTTGGTTCGTGAACTCGGCCTCGATCGACGAGGCCGTCGCATCGACCGTGGCCACCAGGTCGCCGACGAGGGGATGGTTCGTCCGGCGCCACTCGCCGACGTAGTCCTGGGCTGTCTTCTTGCCCGCCACCATGGCGGCGCGATCGATCGCCTTCTGGAACCGGTGAGGGAGCATCACCTGGTGTCGTTCCTCGCCCGACTTGCCGTTGATCTGGGCCGGGATGTCGCGCCACATGATGACGACGACCTCGCTGGCGGTGCTGCGACGGGAACCTGGACGAGCCATCAGGCAGACCTCCTGATCGAGACGGTGACAGCAGCGGCGAACTGCTCCAAGCCGACATGGTGATGTTCGAAATCCAGCCCGAGCAGGCCGGCGCCGCGACGGCCGGCGTCGATCACGGCCTGGTCGAGCGATTGGCTCAGCAACACGACCTTCGCATAGTTGCCGAAGTAGGCGTCCCGAAGCTCAGGATGACGATCGAGGCCGAGCGCCTGCCACACGAGCGCGTCGAAGTGCTTGGCCAGGAAATCGGTGAGGTAGAAGGTGCCGGGCTCGGCGTCATGGAGCCGTTCGAAGAGCTCGGCACCGGCGAAGAACTCGTAGCAATGCGAACCGGGGAGACGGGCGACGTTCGGCAGCTCGGCCATGTATGCATCGAGCAGGCCTCCGGTGCCACAATCCGCATAGCCGAACAGCACCAGGCGATCTGGATCGTCGACGAGGTGTTGCGACACCAGGTCGCGCAGGGCAGGCACGATTCGCTCGGGCCGGTTGTGCAGGTTCGCAGGCAGGTAGACCACGTCGACGGCTGCGAGGAGCGAGTTGGTCGCGAGCACGGCTCGAAGCTCACTCACCAATGCGCCACAGGCGATCACGACAGGACGAGTCATCGGGGTCGAGGTCAGTGGGACGGTCGGTCGGCTCGGGGATCGCGGACGGGTGATCAGACCGACGGGCCAGGGGGCTCGGCCTTGCCACGACGAGCCGTCACCAAGGCCTTGGCCGTCTCCGAGGCCACCGCGGCATCGCGGCAGTAGGCATCGGCGCCGATCGCACTCCCGAACTCCTCGTTCAGGGGGGCTCCGCCGACGAGCACGATGAACTTGTCGCGCAGTCCACGCTCCCGCAGCGTGTCGATCACCACCTTCATGTACGGCATGGTGGTGGTGAGCAGCGCCGACATCCCCAGGATGTCCGGCTGATGCTCTTCGAGCGCAGCCAGGAACTTGTCGGCATCGGTGTTGATCCCGAGGTCGATCACCTCGAAGCCTGCACCTTCCAGCATCATCGCCACGAGGTTCTTGCCGATGTCGTGGATGTCGCCCTTGACGGTGCCGATCACCACCTTGCCGACCGATTCGGCACCGGTCTCGGCGAGCAAGGGCCGCAAGATCTCCATGCCGGCCTTCATCGCATTGGCCGAGAGCAGCACTTCGGGGACGAACAAGATGCCGTCGCGGAAGTCGATGCCCACGATCCGCATGCCCTCGACGAGCGCATCGTTCAGCACCCGGTCGGGACCCCATCCGCGGTCGAGGAGGATCAGGGTGCCCTCTGCGATCTCGGCAGCCATGCCGTCATAGAGGTCTTCGTGCATCTGCGTGACGAGCTCGTCGTCGGGAAGGGCCGCCAGATCCAGATCGTCGTCGCTCATGTCATCCCCGGGAGTGTGATGGTGTTTCACGATGCGGATCAAGTCCGCAATGCGGAACTCTAGCAGATCACGCGCTCGGAATCGCGTCCACGGCGTCGGCAAAGCCGCTGGTCGACATCAGTGCGCGGCATCGTTCGAAGCGACCGGTCGAGTACGCCCAGAAGTCGTCGGCGGTGTTGCCGTTGACGTGCTGGATCACACCCCAGAGCGTCCACAGCAGATCGCACATCGCCTTGTACGCCACCATGCGGCCCACCTCGTGCGCAGG
>JAYSLK010000806.1:0-2733 GCA_043725585.1 Actinomycetota bacterium | reverse complement strand
GCCCACGGCAAGCCAGTGGGCGAAGTAGTCGCCCATGTTGTAGCCGCAGAACGGCAGCATCGCCATCGGGTCGAAGCGCAGGTTGCCCACCGCTCCCTGCTGGGCTGCGGTGGTCTCGCTGGCCATGATCGAGCCGAGGAACACGCCGTGCTCCCAGTCGGTGGCCTGGGTGACGAGCGGGACGGTGGTGCGGCGACGGCCACCGAAGAGGATCGCCGAGATCGGCACGCCTGCCGGGTCCTGCCATTCGGCAGCGATCGACGGGCACTGTGAAGCCGGTGCGGTGAAGCGGGCATTCGGATGAGCAGCCGGTGTGTCGCTCTCGGGCGTCCACTGGTTGCCACGCCAGTCGGTCGCACGGGCGGGCGGCGTGTCGCTCATGCCCTCCCACCACACATCGCCGTCGGAGGTGAGGGCGGTGTTGGTGTAGATCGAGTTGCCCCAGAGGGTCTCCATCGCATTGGCGTTGGTGTCGTAGCCGGTGCCGGGGGCGACGCCGAAGAAGCCAGCCTCGGGGTTGATCGCATACAGGCGACCATCGGCGCCGAACTTCATCCAGCAGATGTCGTCACCGATCGTCTCGGCCTTCCAGCCCGGGATCGTGGGCACGAGCATGGCCAGGTTGGTCTTGCCGCACGCCGACGGGAATGCCGCGGCGATGTACTTGAACTCGCCCTGCGGGTTGGTGAGCTTGAGGATCAGCATGTGCTCGGCCAGCCAGCCGTCGTCACGGGCCATGACCGACGCGATGCGCAACGCGAAGCACTTCTTGCCCAGCAGCGCATTGCCGCCGTAGCCCGAACCGAAGCTCATGATCTCGCGGGTCTCGGGGAAGTGGACGATGTACTTGTTGTCGGGGTTGCACGGCCACGCCACGTCTGGCTGGCCGGGCTCGAGCGGAGCACCGACCGAGTGCACGCAGGGCACCCACTGGCTGTCACCCAGCACATCGAGGGCCGCCTGGCCCATTCGGGTCATGATCCGCATGTTGACCGCCACGTAGGCAGAGTCGCTCAGCTGCACGCCGATGTGGGCGATCGGCGAACCGAGCGGACCCATGCTGAACGGCACGACGTACATCGTGCGGCCTCGCATCGCACCGCTGTATAGACGCTTCATCTCGGCTCGCATCGCGGCCGGGTCGCGCCAGTTGTTGTTCGGGCCGGCGTCGGCCGCGTCGGCGCTGCAGATGAACGTGCGGTCCTCGACACGGGCGACGTCGCCGGGGTCGGAGTGCGCCCAATAGCTGTTCGGACGCTTCGCCTCGTCGAGCTTGGCGAAGGTGCCCGAATCGACGAGTTGCTGACAGAGGTGTTCGTACTCCTCAGCGCTGCCGTCGCACCAGTACACCTCATCGGGCTGCAGGATCGACGTCCACTCATCGACCCACTGGGTGAGGCGGGCGTTGCTCGTGCTGGCACTCATCTGAACTCCTGACGGGTCGGCGCGACGCTGCGCCGAGAGTTGGGGGTACTCGGATTGCTCGGGATGACAGGGATGACAGGGATGACCGAGGAAGTCAATGAATCGCGTGGCCCACACGATGAGTTCGGGAGATGGGCGATCTGATCGACAGATGTGGGCAGCAGCCCAGGGGGTTTGTGGTCGTATTGAACAAACGCCCGGCCTAGTGGCCGGGCGTTTTCATGTCGACTTCGGAGCCGAGTCTGAGGCGTGATGCCTGTTGATTGTCGTCGAGGTCGAACACGACTCGCTGCCCCTGACGAAGCATTCGGAACACGGACCCGTCGAGCGCATCTGGCGCCAGGTCGTGTTCGGAGAAGTCAGTGTCTCGCACCACGACGCCGTCCCCGGTGGAGGGGTCGTACGACTTGATGACGCCTTGCACCGGAGCCCTCAGCCGACCTTGACGACTTTGCCGCTCTTGATGCAACCGGTGCACACGTGGAGGCGCTTGGGCGTACCGCCGACGAGCGCACGCACACGCTGGATGTTCGGGCTCCAGCGCCGCTTGGTCCGACGATGCGAGTGCGAGACGGACATGCCCCAGCTGGGGCCCTTTCCACACACTTCACAAACTGCTGCCATGACACGCCTTCTTTCGATCGATCAGACCTGGTGGTGGCCATCGGGAACGGTGAGGAACCGGACGGGGGCCGGATGGGTACCGGCTGGAGCCAACAGGGCGAGAAAACGATATCAGCGCCTGCGCCGCGTTCCCCAAGCGATGAAATCCTGTTCGCGATCGTTTCGGACGATGGGGCATCCCCCGAGCCTGAGCCCGAAACGAATCGAGCGTGCGATCGCCGGGCGTTGACACGGGGTGCTGCATGGACCGGCCGTAGTCTGTTGGGCGTGCCGACCCTCGAACGCCTGTCCGCCGACGCCTTGCGCACCACGGTCGTCACCTTCCGAGACGCGATGAAGGCCCACCAGGCTGGTATCAACCGGCTCAACGTGTACCCGGTCCCCGACGGCGACACCGGCACCAACATGGCCCGCACGCTCGACGCGGTGGTGGCCGAACTCGACCAGGCCGAGGCAGGGATGGGCGCGACTTGCGATGCGATCAGCCACGGGTCGCTCATGGGCGCTCGCGGCAACAGCGGAGTGATCCTCAGCCAGATCCTGCGTGGTCTGGCCGGCACGTTGAAGACGGCCAGCGCCGACCGAGATGCGCGCGGGCCGGAGGTTGCCGACGCGCTGCAGGCGGCGACCGCAGCGGCGTACCAAGCGGTGCTCAAGCCGATCGAGGGCACCATCCTCACCGTC
>JAYSLK010000805.1:0-2796 GCA_043725585.1 Actinomycetota bacterium | reverse complement strand
CGATGACGTTCATCACGAGGGCGGTGGCGTCCCCGGGGAGCACGCAGTTCCCCGCGGCTCCGTGGGCCGTGACCGTGTACGTGTCGCGGTTCCCAATGGGAGTGGTCCGTTCACCCACGGTGTTCGGTTCGGGCCGTGTGTCCATCAGCCGGCACGGCTGGATCGGCACGAACACCGCACGAGCACCCGTCGAGACCGCTGCAGACGCCGTCAGCATCCCTCCTGCCCCGAGCACGGACGCCACCAACACACCTGCTGCAACCCACGTCGACTTCGCGCCGATTCCGCCACCCTTGCTCACGCCGTTTCCTCCGCCTCGCTCACCTGTGCACTGAGCTAGGCCCGATCGTGTCAAGAAGCCGGGCATCGGACAATGAGTCATCGGACTCATTCCCTGATTGCAGCGCCCCGCAACCGGGTCTCGCGAACCACACGTCGCAACCCGACGCGGTGCACTCGGCCGCTGCTCGATCCCTACGGCGTTGTCGAGCGACCGCCGCGAGCCTGCGGCTGCCGCGCTCAGCCGCCCTTGTGCCAGAGCCGGCTGCTGATCCAGTCGGTGTCGATCGGGTTGGCGTTCAGCCAGTCGCGAACCGCCTTTGTCTGGTTCTCGGCCACCCAGGTATCCGAGCCGCGCCAACGATGGAACCACGCGACTGCATCCTCGGCATACATCACCGCAGCGATGGGCCGGCTCTCACGGATCGTGTCGAGCGCGGTCAACGGATCGATGCCCGTTGCCAACATCGCTGCAAACCCCATCGACGGTCCGCGGTTCACTCCCATGTGGCAGTGGATCATCACTTTCCCATCGGGTTCGGCGAGCGCGGTGGTGGCCGCAGCAACGCCCTCCGCGAACCAACTGTCGGGCTGACGGCCACCGTGGTCGTCGACGCCGACCCAGGTGTAGCCCACGTCGGGTGCGTGGGTGGCGACGAACTTCTCGTCGCTGTGCTCGAGCCGAGTGTCGATGATGTGCGTGACCCCGGCCGTCATCCACTGATCGAGCCCACGCCCCTTGGCGGCGCCCTCGGGCAGATCGCCGCTGAGGACGATCTGTGGCGTCACCCAGCACAGCTTGCGCCAGTACTGCATCGGCTCGAACCTGGGGGTCTTGGTCGCCTGCTTGTTCGCCACGGGATCCTTCAATCGCTCGTCTGCACCACGGTCACCCCGCGCGAGCGGGCCTGACAGCATCGCTGTTCCGCGTCCGTGTGCCAACGTCGACCGGCGACGAATCTCGCAGACGGTGACCGACGACCGCGCGTTTCCGCCGGTCCATGTCACCCCGAAGGGTCACGAAGCGTTCACCCCGCGGCCTGGCTCGCCGTCGCCATGCGCTCTCCGCCGCTGCAGCGGATCGACTTCGAGAATCCACTCCAGACGAAAGCTTGACGAACCGATGAACATGATCATGACGTTCACGACCCCTCTGTCCCGGCTCATCGAAGAAGTCGCCACCCATTCTGCTCCTGTCACCGATCTGCTGCCGGGTGGATGGCAGCAGCTGCATGTCCCCGGCGTGGATCGACCCGTCGTGCTCGGTCCAGGCGGCGTCTTCGTCCTCGATGTGCGACATCACGCCACCACGACCCTCGGTCTTCAAGCGGGCCGGGCCTGGACGCACGACCATCGCAACCAGATGAGCTCGGCGCTCACGACGGCCGAGCTCGCCTCACAGCTGCTGAGTTGGGCGTGCAGTGTCGACGTGATCGTCAACCCGGTGGTGGTGCTCGTCGGGGGCGGGGCCGAGATCGCGCCGCGGGTCGACGGTGTCGACGTCGTGCATCAGCACATGCTCGATCGATGGCTCAGCAACCTGCCGGCAGAGCTCGATGCCGAGGCCATGGCGCTGATCATCGAACACGTCGTCCCGACACCGACGCTCCAGACGGTCTGACGTCGCGATTGGTGGACGCGCGGCCCGGGCCTCCGTTCCCGTGGCGGTGATGCCTCCCGAGCAGCCGACCAGGAACCGCTACTGTCGGAGTCGATGCAGACAGAGAGCAGCACCATCAACTACGCCGCCGCCGCCATCAGCACCGTCGGAGCGGTCGCGGGCCTCGCCTCAGCCGTCCTGCCCCGCGGGCCACGCGACACCGCATCCCGCATCGCCCTGATCGCGGGACTGCTGGGGCTCGTGGGCACGATCGCCTGGCTGCTCGCAGCACGCAGCGACCACCACGCGTCGAAAGCCGGCGCTGCCGCCTGACCTACGGCGTTGCCGGCGTTGCTGGCGCCAGGAGCGATCGAGCCGCGATCATCTCGATCTCGACCGAAGCTCCGAGTGGCAGGGCCGCGACCCCGATGGTGGTGCGGGCCGGATACGGCTCGGCGAACACCTCGGCGTACACCGAGTTCATCGCCGCGAAGTCGGACATGTCGGTCAGGTACACGTTGCACTTCACGACGTCGGCGAACGTCAGCCCGGCTGCGGTCAGAACCGAACCGAGGTTGGCGAAGCACTGACGGGTCTGATCGCCGACACCGCCGCTGGCCAGGGTGGTCGTGCCGGGGAGCATCGGCGTCTGGCCACTCAGGTACACGAAGCCGTGTTGTTCGGCAGCATGCGAGTACGGCCCGACAGCCGATGCTCGAGGGGCGGTGATCGCGTGGCGTGGCATGGGTGTCCCTTTCGCAGACTGCGCTCAGGCGATCGCCGAACGGCGAGAGCCGGCCACCGATGCCAGCACCACTGCGGCGACCACGACGATCAGCGCATCGAGGTGTTCGTGGAGGAACAGTGTGGCCCACACCAACGACAGCATCGGTTGCAGCAACTGGATCTGGCTCACG
>JAYSLK010000804.1:0-2538 GCA_043725585.1 Actinomycetota bacterium | reverse complement strand
ACCGATCGAACCATTGGCTGCCTAGGCTGCCCCCCGTCGGGCCATCTCTTCGCTGTCTCGGGCCCGTGATGGTCGTGCTCCGAGGGGTACGAACTCGGGATTCCTCAACCCCTTTGGGAGGCCTCTTCGTGTTGGGTGCGTCGCTCACAAACCAGCCAACCTGGAAGCGGCGATCCCGCGCGGACGGCCAGCCTCGCCGCCTGCGTGATCGGCCCGTGCCGTCGATGATCGCGGTGCTGGTCATCGTCGCAGCCAGCGTTTCGTCGGTGCTCGTCCAGCCGGCCGTCGGTGTGAGCGCGGCCCCCGGCGATCCAGGCATCGGTCCGTCGGGCCCTCCGGTCGACACATGGGCGTGGTGCGGGGTGCACCCCGACGCCCCCGCCGCCGCCGTCGCAGCGCGGTCGATGGCCACGACCAGCGGCATCGATGTCACCTTCGGCCCGTGCAACGTGCCCACCCCCGACTACACGCCGGCGTTCACCGCCAACCGCTATGTGTCGCCGGATCAGTATCGACGCCTCGTCGACATCAATGCCGCGGCCGGCATGAAGACCGTGGTGTACGACGCGCGGCTGTGGTCGGCGAACCAGGCGGTGCGCATCGACGCGGCCCAGTTCTGGGCGCCGGTGTATCAGCACATCGAGGCGTGGGACATGGGCGACGAGTTCGATCCGGCCGGCAGCGAGTGGCCCTTGCTGATCGAGCGATGGAACCGAGTGCTCGCCGACGTCACGACCGTGTCGGGCATTCGTCCATTTTCGAACCACCTCTTCTTTGCGACCGACGAAGCGCTCGACGATCTGCCAGGTACCCAGTCGCTGCTGTCGTTCACCCTGTACGCAGGCGATCTGGGGGCGTCGGTCGCCCGCGCCCATGACGCAGAGGTGGCCACCTTGATGTGTGGCGTGAACGCCTTCGACCACTTCGGGTTCACGCCGTCGCCCGACAAGATCCGCGCCGACATGGCAGCACTTCGGACGGCGGGCTGCGACCAGTTCCTCGTCTTCGGAGGCCAACGCGTGTATGGCTCGAACGCCTTCGGCGTCTCGTCACTGGTGGACGGAGCGGGCGCATCGACGACGTGGGCGCCCGCGGTCCAGGAAGGGTCGGGACGGTCGAGCTTCCTCGGTCTCGGTCCGGCTCGTCTGTTGGAGACCCGCGTCGGTCCGGGGCTCGGCACCGTCGATGGCCAGCAGTCCGGTGTCGGTCGTCGCGGCGAAGGTTCGCTGAGCGGCGTGGCGGTCGCCAATCGAGCGGGAGTACCGGGAGACGTCTCGGCCGTGTCGCTCAACGTCACCGTGATCGGTCCGAATCGTGCCGGCTTCGTCACCGTGTACCCGTGCGGTGAGACGCAACCCAACGCAGCACAACTCAACCATGCTCGCGGCGCGACGGTATCGACGGCGGTGATCGTGAAGCCAGGCGCCGATGGTCGCGTCTGCATCTTCACCATGGCCGACACCGACCTCGCGGTCGACGTGAACGGCTATGTCCCGCTCGGAGCGGCCTTCACCGCCGACGTGCCGGCCCGCCTGCTCGAGACTCGAGTGGGCGAGGGATTGTCCACGGTCGATGGTCGCGACAACGGCATCGGGCCACGGCTGGGTGGTTCGTTGACCGAGTTGCAGATCGCCGGCCGGTCGCGTGTACCGGGTCGCGTGAACGCTGTGGTGCTGAGCATCACCGCGACCGATGCCCGGGCGCCCGGCTTCGTGACGGTGTTCGCCTGCGGCGGGTCGATTCCGAGTTCGGCAACGCTCAACTATTCCGTCGGTGGCACGGTCACCAACGCCGCGGTCACCGGACTCGACCCGACGGGCCGGGTGTGCATCTACACCTCGGCCACCGTCGACATGGTGGTCGATCTCGGAGGGTACCTGCCGTCTGCGGCGCCGGTCTCGGCGTCCCCGCCCGTGCGCGTGCTCGACACCCGCTCCGGCCCCGGTCTGTCCACCGTCGACAGTCTCCAGTTCTCGATCGGCGCTCGTTCGGCAGACACGGTGACCGTGCTGCCGGTCGCCGGGCGCGGCGGCATTCCCCGAGGCGTGGGCGCCGCCGTGCTGACCGTGACCGTCACCGAACCCGTGCGCAACGGTTTCGTGACGGTGTTCCCCTGCGGCGTCGATCGACCGAACGCTGCGCATGTGAACTTCGTCGCGCGACAGACGATCTCGAACATGGTGGTGGCCGACGTGGCCGACGACGGCACCGTGTGCGTGTACACGATGGCGAGCACCCACCTCGTGGTCGACGTCTCCAGCTACTTGCCGTAGTGATGCCGTAGCACACCAGGAGCGGCGGTCATCCGAGCTCGAGGCGGATTGCCGCTGACGGTGCCTTGGGCTTGCGACGCACGATCCTGCCGATCGCCGATGCGGAGTTGACCAGCGTGAACATGAATCCGTACTTTGCGGCGATCGCTGCCTCCACGGGGGCTGCGTCGGCGTCCGTGAGCACGGTGGCCGTGGCCGGGACAGCCGTCGTACCGTCCTTGAGGCGGGCGATGTCATTCGCAGATGGTGTCACGTCGGTGGCCCA
>JAYSLK010000803.1:0-5374 GCA_043725585.1 Actinomycetota bacterium | reverse complement strand
GGCGCTCGAACGTCGAAGCCGACCGAGGCCAACAACGGCCCCATGATGGTCATGAACCCCCAGGCCTCGTCCTGACTGAGTGCCACCTGGCCGCGCCGGCTGGCGGCACCGCGGTCGATGGCCGGGAACAGACGCTGCAGCCGGTTCCACTCGGACGTGACGCCGCGTTGCGAATCGCTGCCGCGCAACGCCGCGTCGATCGGCACGAGCTTCCCCTTGCCCATCGCGGCCTGCACCGTCACCAGCCACACGCCCTGAGGGCTCGGCGGATCGAGCCTGACGACGAGGCGCGGCTGGGTGGGGTCGGTGACCGCCCGCGACCAGTGCTCGAACTGCCGCGACACCTCCTTGGCAACCGGCAGCTCAGCACGAAACGGGGAGCCCTCGAGGTGGGCAACCATCGACGACACGATCTGCGTCGGCGTGTCTGCATCGGGCGGTGGCGCCGGCAGATCCATCCGCTCGACGCTCCCAGCGGCGATGGTGGCAACCACGCCGGTGATCACCGACAGGGTCGTGGCCCTGGCGCTGTTCACGTTCAGCGACACCGTGGCCGGCATCGACGCGGCGAGCCGATCGACGAGCTCGGGATCGGAGAAGGCCGGCACCCAACGGGTGGCAGCCCGCGGCGGACGCCCTCGGCGAGGAGTGGGTACCTGCAGGCCTGGCAGCATCGAGCCTGCAGCCACCAGGCGAACGCCTTCGAGCGCGACTCGACCCACCCACATCAGGCTTGCACCGATGCCCTCGACCGAACCGCCGGCACCCACGGCGACGAGCCAGCCGAGCGCCTCTTTCAGCGAGATCGACAGCGCGTCCGCCCGGCCGCCACCCGGCACATCGATTCCGGGGTGCAACTGCCATCCTTGTGGCGGGCCACCCACGGTCTCGAGCCGCGTCGCGAGATCGTCGTTGGTCTCCGGTTGGGCATGCCGACCGGAGGCCCACACCACCACCTGACCTTCGATCCACGAGGCCTGCAGGGCGACTGGAGTTGGCGGCAGCACCACGCTTCCAAGCGCCGCCGGTCGCTCCGGCTCGGGTGCGGGCGGCCGGTAGCGATGAAGCACCGCCAGCAAGCTGGCGATGGTGTCTTCGAAGTCGGCGACGACCTGGTCGCGCTCGTCACCTCGCAGGTTGCGCACGTCCTCGAGATTCTCGTCGGCTTCGCCCAACAGGCGATCGAGCACCATCACCGACACGCGTTCGTCGGCCTCGAACAGCGCGACGTCGTCGGCGGTGTCGCGGCCATCGGCCATCGACCAGATGGCTGCTTCGATTCGTTTGAGATCCGCCATCGCTGTGCGCGTGGTCCTTTCGGGCGCTGCTGTGCTTCGCTGTGCCGAGTTGCCGGTGGGCCCCGACGATCCGGGGATCCGGGGATTCGTGGATGACCATCGACAGGCCCCGGCCCACGAGGTGGCGGCGCTCGTCGCCCACCCGCCTCGTATCGCCCTGGGACCTCGAGAGGTCGCGTCGGGCGCTTCGAGAGCTGGTTCCGTGATCGGCCACAGAATCCTCACGACGATCACGGGCCAGCAATCCGCGATCGCCATCACTCTAGCCTGATCCGAGGGTGGACCGCCTCGACTTGATCGACTCGCCCATCTCCTCGGGCGCCCCGGCCCGATCGACGATCACGAGCGTGTCGGTTCGACGCACACTGTGGACGGGCAGCGACCCGTCGCCCGCCAACCATCGCTGCAGCATCGGTCGTTTGCTCGATCCCGCGGCCAACACCAGCCGAGATCGAGCCGCGTTCACCACCCGAGGGGTGAGGGTCATCCGTACTGTGCCCGAGTACTCGGAACAGAGGTCGACTCGGCGTTCCGATCTGATCACGGGGTCACCGGGCGGCCACGACGCGGTATGGCCGTCGTCGCCCAGACCGAGGTGAACGACGTCGAACCGATCTGGCAGGGACGATGCGTAGCGCCGGGCGCCGGCGTGGAGGTCGCGCACCGTGACCGGCATCGCATGCAGTTGGCGAGCAGCCACGGGCAACACCTCGAGGAGCCGGAGGTTGCGTCGCGGGTCGCCGTCGGGAGCGACGCGTTCGTCTACCTGGAACACCTGCACGTACTGCCATGGCACCGTCATCGTGGCCAGCTCGGCCAGCATCGCCGCTGGTGTGGTGCCGCCGCTGAACGCGACCGACGCCAGCCCGCGACGGAGCACGGCGAATCGGAGACGGCGGGCGATGGAATCGGCAGCGAGCGACGCCGCGCCCACCGCGTCAGCCGCGACCCTGACCTGCATCGCTCGGCGCGTCCACTCTCGACTGGTTCATGATCTGCTGGTTCATGATCTGCTGGTTCATCATCGACCTGAGCCGCGTCGCTGACGGGCGATCAGTGCAGTGCGCCATCGCCGAGGTAGCTCGACTCGAGTAGCTCGCGGTTCTTCGCCAGGTCGGACGCCGTTCCCTCGAGCACGAGCTCGCCGTGGTTGAGCACGTAGGCACGGTCGGCCACCTCGAGCGCCATGTGCACGTGTTGCTCGACGATCAGCACTCCGCAGCCGGTCTCGTCGGCGATGCGACGCACGATCGGCAGCAGCCGCTCGACGATGATCGGTGCGAGACCGAGGCTCATCTCGTCGACCAGCAGGCACTTTGGTTCGCCCACGATCGCACGGGCCATCGCCAGCATCTGCTGCTCGCCACCCGACAGCAGGCCAGCGGCGCGCTTGCCCAACGGCGCAAGCGCGGGGAGCAGTTCCATCGCCCGCTCGTAGGCAGCCTTGTTCTCCGCGCGCGTGCCGCGCAGCCCGAGCTTGATGTTCTCCTGCACGGTGAGCTCGAAGAACAACGACCGATCCTCGGCCACGTGCGCCAGGCCGCGGCGGGCGGTGCGGTACGGCGTCTCGGCCGCAGTGTTCTGACCGAGCACCTCGACGGTTCCCTCGACGGGGCGCAGCAGCCCGGAGATGGTGAGCAACGTCGTGGTCTTGCCGGCTCCGTTGGGTCCGAGCAGTGCCACCACCTCACCGGATCCGACCGTGAGGTTCAGGTTCCTGACGACGGGAATGCCGTCGTAGCCGGTGTGCAAACCGGTGAGCTGAACCAATCGGTTGTGACCAGTCATGCGATCAGCTGTGTGATCAGACATCGTCGCCTCCCTGAGCATTCGGTCCTGGTGCTGCGGCGCGAGCGGCGAGCGCGGCACCGGCCTGCGCCTGGGCTTCGCCAGCCGACTGACCGAGATAGGCGCCGATCACGGCGGGATCCTTGCGGATCTCGGTCGGCGAGCCCTCGGCGATGATCCTGCCGAAATCGAGCACGTAGATGTAGTCGCACACGTTGAGCACCAGGCCCATGTCGTGGTCGATCAGGAAGATCGTGGTGCCGGAATCGAGGAAGGTGCGCAGGTGCTGGCCGAGCAGCCGGCTCTCGTTGGTGTCGAGACCTGCGGCCGGCTCGTCTAGCAGCAACAGCTTGGGCTTGGCTGCGAGCGCCCGAGCGACCCCGACGAGCTTGCGCTGGCCGTGGGACAGATCCATCGGCAGCCGCTCGGCGATGCCCTGCAGGCCCAGCACCGTCAGCGCCTGGGCCACGCTGGCCTCGTTGTCGGCAGACGTCTTCGGAGGTCGGAGCAAGTCGAGCAGGAACGACCACCATGTCGGCTGTTCGGCGGCGGCGAGGAGGTTCTCGCGCACCGTGAGATCTTCGAACAGCTCGAGCGATTGGAACGTGCGCACCAGCCCGAGGTGTGCCCGCTTGTCGGGCGTGAGTCCCTCGAGATCGTGACCGTCGAACTCGACGCGGCCCGACGACACCGCGGTGAACCCGGTGATCGCATCGATGAACGTGGTCTTGCCGGCGCCATTCGGGCCGATGAGACCCACCAGCTTGCCCTCGGGCACCTCGAGGCTCACATCGGCGTTCGCGGCCAACCCGCCGTAGCGAACGGTCATGTCGTAGGTCTTCAGCAGCGCCATGTCATCCAACCTGTCCTGTCGTGGAGGCGACACCGGCAGAGACCGGTGACGGAGTGTTGCCATGCGGGACCGGTGGGCCATGCCCGCCTGCCGTGGACTGCTTGTAGATACCCCGGATCATGAGCGCAAGCATGCCACCGAGCAGGGGCATCCAGAACCAGCTGTACGTGTCGACCCGGATCGGCCACACGACGGCACCCAGGACAGCGCCGACCACGAAGGTGGGACCGAGTCGCTTGCCGGCCGCGGCCCACTCCGGACCCCGCGCCGATCGCATCCATCGCCCGAAGTGCTGGAACAACGGCTGCAACGTCGGGGCGATGCCGTCCGGGTTCTGGATGGCGGTCACGATCATCCCCAAGCCTCCGAGGATCGCTGTGTAGTTCTCGATCTCGGCGTCGCGGAAGAAGTAGCCACCGGCGATGGCGATGAGGCCCGCAGGGGCCAGCAGACCTCCGACCACTGCGCCGTTGATCGATGTGATGCCACCGAGGTAGGCGAAGGCCAGGAAGGCCAGCGATGCCTGGTACACGAAGCCGGCCGACGAGACCTGGTTCTGGTTGAAACCGAGCATCACGCCTCCGATGCCGGCGATGCCGGCGGCGATGCCGAACGCCAGCAGCTTCGTGCGGGCGACGTTGATGCCGGCCGCCGCGGCCGCCCGCTCGTTGGCCCGCACCGCGAGGAACCGGCGGCCGGTGGCATTGCGCCTCAGGTTTGCGACGACGGCGATGCAGCCCAGCAGCACGACGAGCACGAAGATCACGAATTCTGGCCGGTCCTTCAGGCCCTTGTCGCCGATCGACTTGAGGTCGATGCCGAACACGCTCGCCGACTTCACGTTGGCCGGTGAACCTGCGGTGAGGCCCGTGAGCGTGTCGTTCTCGAAGTACAGCGTCTGCAACGAAATCGCGAACGCGATCGTCACCACAGCCAACTGGACACCGCGGATGCGAACGGCAGGGAGCCCGACGATGACCCCGAGCACGATGGCTGTGATCACGCCGATGAGTGCGGCGATCGGCCAGGGCAACCCTGGTCCGCTGACCGCGAAGGGGTTGGCCGTGTCGGTCGTCCCATCGGCCATCATTCGCGCCATCACGAACGCGGCCACACCGGCCAGCGACATCTGCGCCAACGAGATCTGGCCGACGTAGCCGGTGACCACCACCATCGACAGCATCAGGATCGCGGCGATCAGCGACGTCGCGATCGCAGCAGAGAAGACCGCCCTGCGCCCGCTTCCTTCGAAGAGCACCGCCGCCACCACCACGACGGCGGACCAGACGACCATGTGCTGCTTGATCCGAACCGGGTACGGGGCCAACGGGAGCCGCCGTTCCTCGACGGTGCCGCGCACCGGCAGGCTCTTGCCGCGCAGGAACAGCACGAGGCAGATCGCGATGAGCGGCACGATGTCGCGGGCACCAGAACG
>JAYSLK010000802.1:0-1989 GCA_043725585.1 Actinomycetota bacterium | reverse complement strand
GAGGCCCATGTACTCGAGTGCCCGGGCCACGGTCTCGCGGGTGGTCGGGTCGTCGAAGCTGTCGGGGGAGGGGATCGAGCCGTCGATGCTGGTGACCTGCCCCGGGTTGGTGCCCCAGCTCACCTGCGGGCGGACGTGTGTCGCGTCGATCACGACCTCGTTGTCCCAGATCGCGCCCTCGTCGGTGACGAGGGTGCGCCAGTCGGCGACGGCGGCATCCCAGTCGGCGCCCGTCGGGGCGTTGGCACGGCCCCGCAGATAGTCGAACGTGGTGTCGTCGGGAGCGATCATCCCCGCCTTCGCGCCGGCCTCGATGCTCATGTTGCACACGGTCATGCGACCCTCCATCGACAGGGCGCGAATGGCACTGCCCCGGTACTCGATCACGTGGCCGATGCCGCCGCCGGTGCCGATCACGCCGATGATGTGGAGGATCACGTCCTTGGCCGTCACGTCGTCGGCGAGGGTGCCCTCGACGGTGACCGCCATCCACTTCGGCCGGCTCTGCGGCAGCGTCTGCGTGGCGAGCACGTGCTCGACCTCGCTGGTGCCGATGCCGAAGGCGAGCGCGCCAAACGCACCGTGGGTTGCGGTGTGGCTGTCGCCGCACACGACGGTCATGCCCGGCAGTGTGCGGCCCTGCTCGGGAGCGATCACGTGGACGATGCCCTGGTTGGGGTCGCCCATCGGGAAGTTGATGATGCCGAACTCGGCGGTGTTCTCGCGTAGCACCTCGACCTGGCGGGCCGAGATCGGATCGGCGATGGGCTGGTCGATGTCGGCGGTAGGGACGTTGTGGTCCTCGGTGGCGATCGTGAGATCGGGTCGGCGAACCGCCCGGCCGCTCAGGCGGAGCCCGTCGAAGGCCTGCGGGCTGGTCACCTCGTGCACGAGGTGGAGGTCGATGTACAGCAGATCGGGCTGCTCGGGAGCCTCGTGGACGACGTGGCGTTCCCAGACCTTCTGGGGCAATGTCTTCGGCTGCATGGCGCTCGCTTCCGGTGGGTGAGTGATCGGCCGGCTGTTTGATCGGCTGGGGGATCGGCGGGCTGGGAAGAAGTGGGTCGGTCGTCGGGTGCCGGTATCCCAAGATGTGGGATAGTGTTCCTGAATGTGGACAGTGTAAGCGGCGTCGGAGTGATCGACAAGGCAGCGCGCTTGTTGCAGGCGCTGCGCGAACGACCGCTCGACCTCGCGGAGCTGCAGCAGGCGTCGCAGCTGCCGCGAGCGACGGCTCACCGGCTCGTCGTGGCCCTCGAGCAGCACCACCTCGTCCGACGCGACGGCCAGGGGCGGTTCTGCCTCGGCTTCGAGCTGGTCGCCCTCGGCCGTATCGCCGCCGAGCAGTTCGGCCTCGGCGACGTGGCGATGCCGGCGCTGCAGCGACTGCGCGATGCCTGCGGCGAGAGCGTGCAACTGTTCGTCCGCGAAGACGATGCCCGCCGTTGCGTCATCTCGCTCCAATCGCCCCACGCGCTGCGCTGGATCGTTCCCGAGGGCAGCCTGCTGCCGCTGGAGATGGGGTCGGCCGGTCGGGTCCTGGGCGGCGCCCCCGCATCAGATGCCGGTTGGGTGGAGAGCGTCGAGGAACGAGAGCCCGGCGTGGCCTCGGTGAGCGCACCGGTCGTCGATCGGGCGGGCCGGGTGATCGCCGCGGTGAGCGTGAGCGGTCCGGTGGAACGGCTCACCCGCTCGCCGGGTGCGCGATTCGGTGCCGATGTCGTGACGGCAGGTCGCGCCATCGCATCAGCGGTCGCCACCACACTGCGCTGACCGGGCCGGCGCCGCGGGCGATGCGCTCGTGAATCCGCGAACAACGTGACGGGTCGGTGAGTCGGCCTGCGTAGCCTGGCCGTCGTGACCAGCGAACCCAGCACCGAGCTCCCTGATGGCTGGGCCGAGGAGGTGCGTCGGCTCGCCAACGAGCGCGACGCCGTCATTCTCGCCCACAACTACCAGCTGCCCGAGATCCAGGACATCGCCCATCAC
>JAYSLK010000801.1:0-5396 GCA_043725585.1 Actinomycetota bacterium | reverse complement strand
GCGCTCGAACTGCTCCGTTCGCCAGCGTTGTCGGTCGGCTCGGCGTTGAACGTCTTGATGGACATCCGGCCCTATTCCCAACTGTCCGATGAGGCAAAGTCCAGTTTCGTGCGATGGTTGTTGTTCGTCGACCCGCCCGATCACACCCGCCTGCGGAGCCTGGTGCAGCGCGCCTTCACGCCGAACACGATCAAGGCGTTCGAGCCACGCCTCCGGGCGATTGCCGATGAGCTCCTCGGCAAGATCGAGAGTGAGCACGCTCCCGACGTCGTCCGCGGGTTCACCTCACCGTTCCCGATCTATGCGATCGGCGAGCTCCTCGGTCTGCCAGCCGAGCGATGGTCGTGGCTCAAGTTGGTGTCCGATGACATCGCCGGGCTTGTCGATCCACTCCACGGCTTCGACGCCACGGTCGTCAGCACCCGCTTCGCCGAACTCAACACCTATTTCGCCGAGGTGATGGAGCAGCGACGCCTCGAGCCTCGCGACGATCTGATCTCGGTCCTGGTTACTGCGGCCGATGGCGGCGAGAAGCTGAACAACGACGAGCTGCTCGCGATGCTCGGATTCCTCCTGTTCGCCGGCCACGAGACGACGACAGCCCTGATCGGTAACAGCCTGGTCGCCCTCGCCCAACATCCCGAACAGCGGGCGCTGCTGCGCGATCGTCCGGACCTGATCCACAATGCGGTCGAGGAACTGATCCGTTTCGACACGTCGGTGCAAGCAACAGCGCGGGCCACGACGGCTCCGATCCGTGTGGGTGACATGACGATCCCCGCGGGCCAACAGGTGGCCATCCTGTGGGGCCTCGTCAACCGGGACGTACGACGCTGGCCCGACGCCGACAAGCTCCGACTCGATCGCCCTGACCCGAAGCCGCTGTCGTTCGGCCATGGCATTCACCACTGCCTCGGCGCTTCACTCGCCCGACTCGAGCTCCGGGTCGCAATCCCCGCCTTCTTGGAAGCGTTCGGCGACTACCAGCTCGATCCGGCAAGGACTGTGTGGAAGCGATCGCTGTCGGTCCGTGGCCCAACCGTGCTGCCGGTCACCCGAACCGAGGGTTGAGAGTTTCGCTGGCAGGCGATGGGGTTCTCGAGCCAGGCGTTCGTGGATGCTCAGCGAGTTTCAGCCTTGATGGTTGGCGTGGCGGTCGCGCCTTGGCAATCTGTACCGTTGTCGTCCGGAGTCGCGCGTTGCTTCTGACGTGATCCGCCGAGGGTGTCGAAAGCAGAGGCGGTGTTTCGCACGGTTCACCGCCCTCGGCCCGAGTTTGTTGGTGTTGGCCTGGGTTTTCGTCGCCGGAAATCTGTCGCGGAGGGGAGTGGCACCTCTGGAAGGCTGGCACCCTTGACCAGTCTCGTGCTTCGACGGATGCGACACCGCGCTGACATTGCGTGTTTCCACCGATGGCGCGGCGCGAGGAGATCCCTACGTTGGGGCGTGGGGGCTGCGAGCCCAGTTCGATGAGGGGAAAGGAATCGACAATGCCGGTTTTCATGGTTGACAGGGATCTCCCGGGGATCACGCTCGATGCGCTCGGGCAGGCCCAGCAGGCGGCGATCCGCACCGCCGACACCTATCAGCAGCAGGGCCGCGATGTGCGCTACATCCGCAGCGTGTTCGTCCCCGGCGAGTCGCACTGCATGTGCCTGTTCGAAGCGCTCACGGCCAAGGACGTGAGCGACCTCAATGACGACGCCGGGATCCCGTATACGCGGGTGACCGAGGCGCTCGACCTCACACCCTGACGCTCCGGCCCTACCCGGCGGCGTAGCTCGTCAGCCAAACGACGAGCTGCGTCCTGGAACTGAGCGACAGCTTGGTGAAGATGTGGGAGAGATGGCTCTCGACTGTGCGCTCGGAGATGAACAGGTGTTCCGCGATCTTGCGATTGGTCAGCCCCGCTGCAACCTGTCTCGCCACTTCCAACTCGCGACGTGATAGCTCGGCAGCCACCGGACGCAGGTCGACCAGGTGCCTCTGGGTGATGCCGGCGCGACGGGCGTCGCCGAGCTCGGCGAACAGGGCCGCTGCCTGTTCGTAGAACATCGTCGCCGCGGCGATGCTGCCGTGCTCGTGCCAGAACCCGGCCAGGTTGTTGTACATCGCCGCTACGCCATGGCGATCGCCGACTTCCTGGAAGGCGTCGAGCGCTTGACATGCGAGCTCGATCGCGTGATCGAGACTGCGGCGTTGCTGCGCCAGGAGGGCGAGGTTGTTGAGACACAACGCGGCGCCGCGCCGGTCAGCCACACGCTCGAACAGTTGGAGCGCGCCGTCGTTGAACCTCGTAGCGCGGGCCAGGTCTCCGCTGTCCATCGCGACGTTGCCGAGATTCACCAGCACTGAGGCGGCCTCGGGCAGCGCATCGAGCTGTCGAAACCGACCGAACGCCTCGAGCAGGTGGTCGTACGCCGCCGCGAGGTCACCAGCGGTGGCGGCGATCAGCCCGAGGCTCGCGTGTGCGAACGCTTCCCCGCGGACGTCGCCGAGCTGGTGCAGCTCCGCCCTCGACGCCTCGCAGTGCGCCGCAGCGAGGTCCAGATCACCCGCGGCGAGCATCACGTTCGCGAGCGCGTTTCGGGTGGCAGCGGCCGAGCGAAGGTCTCCTCGACCCTCGTGGATCGCAAGGGATGACTCATGTGCGAGATGTGCCGCTTCGAGGTCCCCCTGCGCCATCGCGAGGTTTGCGAGCGCGCCGTAGGCGGCAGCCCGTTCGGCAGCGGCACTCTTCGGATCGATCAGGAGGCCCACGAGCGTCTCACGCCCCGCCACGAACTGCCCACGCGACTCCCAGTGCGGCGCGAGCAGCGTCGCGAGAACGAGCGGGCTGAGCTGCATCGCATCCCCGTTCTCGGCGCCTGCTTCCATTGCGAACTCCTTTGGAGGGGTTCCATGCCTCCGTCGCGCGTCACCCTTCGTTCCGCGTCATGGGCATTGTCGACGCGATCAGCCGATGTGTCCAGGTCCTGATGTGCGGACCACGACGAGCGGCATCTCACTCGTATCGCACCAGTTCGCTCGGGCCCTGCGGGAGGCTTACACCCAGGTGAGCGTGCCGAAGGTGACTGCGAGGGTGACGACGATCGCGTCGACTGCTGATCCGCGTCGTGCCTGTCGGCGGAGCTCGGCTGCGCGCCGGGCGGTTGGCTCGGTGACGAGGGGAAGGTACACCTGCAACCGTGGCATACGCCTAACCATACGCCTGCATGAAGGGCACGGCAAGCTCACTTTCAGCCTCGACCATGACGCCCTTTCGACGTTCCTGATCAGATCGGACTTGCGACCTCCCTGATCGGGGGAGCGTCGGGTCTCGCCCTCGCCCGGGGGTGGCATCCTCAGAGGGCGCGGATGACTCGTTCGAGTTGTGCTTCGTCTCGGACGTCGAGCGGGAGGTGGGTCGCTCCGACTCGTTCGGCGATCTGGCTGGCGAGGCCGAGGCGCGTGGGACCTGTCTCGGTGTCGAGCACGACGATGCGAGCACCGGTGCGGGCCAGGTGCCCCATTGCGTGGTGGGCGGCCGCTATCGGGTCGGAGCTGCCCGAGGTTGCTCGTCCGTCGGTGACCACGACCACGGTGGCGTCGAGAGACGAGTCGCCGGTCGCACCGCTGACGACTTCGGCGGCTTGGTCGAGCCCGGCGGCGAGTGGGGTTGTGCCTCCGGTGCGAAGGTCAGCGAGGCGTGCTCGGGCGATTTCGATCGAGGCTGTCGGCCGCAGGACGATCTGTGCCTCGTCGCCTCGAAAGGTGATGAGTGCTACTCGACCGCGTCGCCGGTACGCGTCGCCGAGTAGGCCGAGCACTGCGGCTTTGGTGGTCGACATCCGGTGTTCGACGCCCATCGACGCGGAGGCGTCGACGACGAGCACGAGGAGCGAACCGGCCCGTTGTTCGTATGTTGCGGAGCGCAGGTCGGGCGCTGTAACAGCTGCATTTGGGTCGTTCGTTGCGTTTCGCCGGCCGGCAAGGGCGAGTGCAGTGGCGCGGCCGTCGATGGCGATGCCGGTGGATCGGTCGAAGTCGGCGTCTCGGAGCAGCCGGCCTCGGGGTCCGCTGGTCAGGCCATCGCGACCTGCGGTGTGGCCTGAAGTCGCGGGGCGTCGCTCACTCGGAAGGCGGAGCGGGAGCTGAGCGCCCGCTTCGTCGCGTTGGTCGTGTTCGGCTTGATCGCGATTGGGCTGATCTTGTGGCGGCTGCTGGGCGGTCGCCTGTTGCCATGCGTCGTCGAGTTCCTCGGGTGTGATGCCGGGTTCGTCGAAGGGGCGCCGCCGGCGACGATGGCTGAGTACGAGCGGCGCCACGTCTCTGACGTCGTCACTCGTTGCTGCCGATCGGCCGTCAAGGGCGGCAGCGGCCATCGCGGCTCGGCAGAGCATGAGATCGGCGCGCATGCCTTCGGCGCCGACCTCGAGCGAGAGTCTGCTGGCGATGTGCAAGATCTCGTCGGAAATCTCAACTCGAGCCTGTTGAGCCTCTGCCACCTGTCTGCTGAGCAGTTCATCGTGGTCGGCGAAGCCGTCGGTGCCTGAGCCGCGTTCGGCCGCAAGTTGGCGGCGGAGAACTTCGGTGCGGTGGTCGAGGTGCGCTGGGGCTGTGATGTCGACGGACAGTCCGAAACGGTCGAGGAGCTGGGGGCGCAGCTCGCCTTCTTCGGGGTTCATCGAGGCAACGAGCACAAACCGTGCGGGGTGGGTGTGCGAGAGACCGTCGCGTTCGATGCGGTTGATCCCGGAGACGGACACATCGAGGAGGGTGTCGACGAGGTGGTCGGCGAGCAGGTTGATCTCGTCCACGTAGAGCACGCCGCCATGTGCCGCGGCGAGCAGCCCGGGTCGGAAACGGGGTTCGCCCTCGACGAGGAGCGCCGCCAGGTCGAGCGAGCCGATGACGCGTTCTTCGGTCGCGCCGAGGGGCAGTTCCACAAAGCGGGCGTCGCCGGGAAGGAGCGCGGCGAGCCCGCGGGCGAGGGTGGTCTTGGCGGAGCCCTTGTCACCGCGCAGCAGTACTCCGCCGAGTAGCGGGTTGGTGGCCACCATGAGCAGCGCCTGCTTGGCCTGCTCTTGGCCGACCACGGCGGAGAACCTGAGGCGGGTCATCGGTTCTCTTCCCAGCCTTCGGCTTCGAGGACGGCTTGGCGCAGGGTGGTGAGGGCGTCGTCGCTGGCCGCCCACATGTTGCGTTCGGCGGCTTCGAGGAGTTTCTCGGCGATCGACTTGAGGGCCCATGGGTTCGATTGCTCGAAGAACTTGCGTACCTGCGGGTCGGCCACGTAGGCCTCGGTGACTTTGTCGTACATCCAGTCGTCGACGACTTTCGCGGTGGCGTCGTAGCCGAACAGGTAGTCGACCGTCGCGGCCATTTCGAATGCACCCTTGTAGCCGTGGCGTTGC
>JAYSLK010000800.1:0-4706 GCA_043725585.1 Actinomycetota bacterium | reverse complement strand
TCTAGTCCTAGGAATCACAGTTCCAGGGTCGAGCAGTGCTCACCGGCCAGCGGCCCGGAGACCAGCCTCTCACTCAGCCAGTCGGCACCCATTAGGGTCGGCGGCCGTGAGCGCGGATCGACAAGAACCATCCGATGGTCCGCACGTGCGGTTCGAACTCGGTGACGACCACGTGGGTGTCATCACCCTCGATCGTCCCGAGGCGCGCAACGCACTGACGTGGGGGATGTATGCCGACCTCGAACGGTTGGTGCGTGACGCACCCACCGAAGGCGCGCGGTGCCTGATCGTCACCGGCGCCGACCCTGCCTTCTGCAGTGGTGACGATGTTCGCCAAGTGATGGGAGGAGGAGCGGCTGGCAAGGCGCCGCTCGCCGACTTCGGAGCGGACGCTCGCACCCCCCGGCTCACCCCTGCCGCTGATGCGTTGCTGCACACCGACCTCCCGGTGATCGCGGCCGTCAACGGCGCCGCTGTCGGATGGGGGATGGAGTTGGCGTTGATGGCCGACATCAGGATCGCCAGCGACCGGGCCAGGTTCGGCGAGCTGTTCGTCCTCCGCGGGCTCGTGAGTGATGTTGCGGGCCTCGGTCGCCTGGCACAGCTCGTCGGCCGCGAGCGCGCCGCGGAGCTGCTCTTCACCGGCGACGTGATCGACGCAGCCGACGCACACGCGATGCGGCTGGTGAGCCGAGTGGTGGCGCACGATGACCTCCTGTCGACGGCTCATGGTCTCGCTGCTCGGATCGCAGCGAATCCACCGCTCGCCGTCCAGCGGTTGAAGGCAGGCCTTCGCTCCGCCGTCGATCCCGACTGGGGGGAGCTCGGCCGATGGGTGAGCGCCACGCTCGGCGAGCTGTTCCAGACCGAAGACCACCGAGAAGGCGTTCGGGCGTTCCTCGACAAGCGCGCGCCTCGGTTCGTCGGTCGCTGATGTCGATCGTTCGCACCAGACTCCCGACTGATCTCGCACGCGCCCTCGAGGTCGATGCGGGTCTCGACCGCATCCGCCGCGAGCTCGAGATCCCCGGGGAGTTCCCCGCGGAGGTGCACGACGCTGCACTCGATGCGATCGGCCGCCCCTTCGGCAGCGAGCACGTCGACCGGACCGATGTGCCGTTCGTGACGCTGGATCCGGCCGATGCCACGGATCTCGATCAAGCGCTGCACCTCGAGCGCAGCGGTAACGACCTCGTGTTGCACTACGCCATCGCCGACGTGGGCTGGTTCGTGCGTACCGGCGATGTGTTGGACCGGGAGGCCTGGCGGCGGGGCACCACGATGTACGTGCCGGCCGGCAAGGCGCCGCTGTATCCGAAGACGTTGTCCGAGGGAGCGGCCAGCCTGCTGCCCGATGGCCCTCGCCCGGCCGTCGTGTTCACCGTGCGCCTCGACCCCGATGGCGAGGCCTGGCTCGACGGCGTGCAGCGTGCGATGATCCGCAGTCGCGCCAAGCTCGCCTACGACCGGGTGGCGCCGACCGATCTGCCCGCCGACCTGCCGGAGTTCGCCCGTCGCATGGCCGAGGCCGATTCGCGGCGTGGTGCGGCCCGGCTCGAGGCGCCCGAACAGGCGGTGGAGCACGACGGCGACGGCTACCGGATCGCGTATCGCCCGAGGCTTGCGTCGGAGGACCACAATGCGGCGCTGTCGTTGGCGACGAACCTCGCCGTTGCGCGCGCGTTGCACGACGCAGGCACCGGGCTGTTCCGGGTGATGGAAGAACCGGATGAGCGGCAGGTGAAGCGTCTCCGGCACACCGCTCGAGCGATGGGCCTCACCTGGCCGGCCGTCATGTCACTGGTTGCGTTCGAAGCCACGTTGCGCGGCGACGAACCGCGACACGCGGCGATGATCCTGGCCATCCGGCGAGCTGGTGGGGGCGCGAGGTACGTGCCATACGAGCACGGCGTCGTGCCGTGGCACGCGGCCATGGCTGCGACGTACGCCCACGCCACGGCACCGCTGCGGCGGCTGGCCGACCGCTACGTGGTGCTCGCCGCGTTGGCCGTCGCCAACGGTCGAGCGGTACCCGACGATGTGCAGGCGGCATTCGCCGAGCTGCCCGAGGTGATGGCGCGCGCCGACGCGACCGGCAATCGCCTCGACCGTCTGGTGGTCGACCTCGTCGAGGCCGTGGTGATGCAGGGCAACGAAGGCCGAACCTTCGACGCGTTGGTGACCGACATCGACGAGCGCGGGGCTCGAATCCAACTGTGCGACGTGGCGATCGTGGCGCGTGTCGATGCCTCGGGGATGAACCCTGGTGATCGGATCACCGTGAAGTTGCTGTCGACCTCGCCCGAGTCCCGCGCGGTGACCTTCGAGCGGGTGGCATGACCCGGCCAATGGATGCCTCCCTCCATCTCCGGCTCGCGAGTGCCGAGGACATCGACGCCATGCGTGATGTCGAGGTCGATGCCGGACGGCGGTTCCGCGACTTCCCCGCAGAGATGGGTCTGGCGGAGATCGCCGACGACGACCCGCCGGCCCCCGAGGTGCTCGCCGGGCACATCGACAGCAGCAGTGGGTGGGTCGTCACCGATCCGGCCGCAGGAGATCTGGTGGTGGCCTATGCAGTCGGGTCGATGATGGACGACGCCGCTCATCTCGATCAGGTGAGCGTGCGCAATGCCTATGAACGACGCGGCATCGGCACCGCGCTGATCGAGACGGTGTGCTGCTGGGCGGTCGAGCTCGGCTTCGATGCGATCACGCTCACGACGTTCCTGGACGTGCCGTTCAACGGACCGTACTACCGGCGCCTGGGGTTCTCGGAGCTGGCGACGCATGAGTGCGGGCCCGACCTCCGCTCACTTCGCCAACTCGAACGCGACATCGGGCTCGATGTGCAACCTCGGATCGCGATGCGGCGCCTGCTCGCCTGACGGCGGCCGATCAACCGGTGACGATGCGGGCGATCTCGCCACCGATGGAGATGGCCCACAGTTCACCGTCGGGCCCGACGCGGATGGCCGTGTTCTGTCCTTGGACGGCCAGAGGCAGCACCTGGATCACGGCCCGGTCCTGCACGCGCAGGCCCTGGATCTGGCCGCTGCAGTAGTCGCCCCACACGTACCAACCGACGAGCGCAGGGATCTCGACGCCGCGGTAGACAGCGCCGCCGCTGATCGAGCAGCCCTGATCGCCGTGTGCGTACTCGTGGATCGGTGGCGTGGCACCGTCGGGTGACTGGTCGTCGTTGTACCGCTGGGTGCCCTCGAAGGCACTCCATCCGAAGTTCAGGCCCCGGCCGCCACCGTCTGCAGCCCATGCAACGCTGATCTCCTCGAGCTCGTTCTGGCCGACGTCGGCGATCCACAGATCACCTGTCAGGGAGTCGAAGCTGAATCGCCAGGGGTTGCGTACCCCGACCGACCAGATCTCGGGGCGGGCACCCGGAACGCCGATGAAGGGGTTGTCGGCAGGGACGGCGTAGGGCGAGTCGCCGGAGGGAGCGGGATCGATGCGAAGGATCTTGCCCAACAGGCTCGACACGTTCAGCGAGAACCGCTGGGGGTCGCCACCATCGCCACCGTCACCCATGCCGAGGTAGAGCATCCCGTCCGGACCGATGGTGACGTTGCCGCCGTTGTGGTTGCCGTAGGGCTGATCGATCGTGAGCAGCACTCGTCGACTCGCGGGGTCGAAGGTGCCATCGGCGGAGACCGAGTACTCGGCGATCACGGTGTCGCCGGAGTTGTCGGTGTGGTTCACATACGCACGAGACCCGTCGCCGTTGAACGTGAGTCCGAGCAGGCCGCGCTCACCCTCGCCTTCGGTGAGGTCGGTGATGTCGAGCACTGGGGTGCCGGCGCTGCCATCGCGCAGCGGGGTGATCCGGCCGACACGCTCGACGATGTAGGCCGTGGTGTCCCCGAGTCGCCACGCGAGGTCGACCGGCTGTTCGAAGGAACCGACCGTGACCAGCCCGATGGCTGGATCGCCGAGCGGTATCGCAGGTTGGACGGGCTCGACAGGCACCGTCGACGCCAGCGCTGTGCTCGGCGGCGCCGCGTCGGTCGTGTCGGTCGTCTCGGCAGGCGTTGTCGCGGTGGACGAGCTGGTGCTCGTCGGGTCGAGCTGGGACGTTTGATCGGGCTGGGTGGCGAACGTCACGTTCGGGAACACGGCCGGCGCGTCGTCGTCGCCGCAGGCGCTGAGGACGACCGAGACGAGCAGTGGCGCGGTGACGAGCCAATGGCGCCGACAGGTCACGCGATCGCCTCTCGGCCCACTCGGGCGAGGCCCTCTTGCACGACGGTGACCGCGAGCGTGCCGTCGTGTCTGAAGATCGCTCCGCCGGCGAGCCCGCGGCCGCTCCCACTCGAGACAGCGGCTTGGTCGTAGAGCAACCACTCGTCGGCACGGAAGTCGCGATGGAACCACATCGCGTGATCGAGGCTGGCCATCTGCATGCCCGGCGATTCCCACGACAGCCCGAACGGCAGCACCGTGGTGTCGAGCAGGGTCATGTCGCTCGCATACGTGACGATGCAGGCATGCAGCGTGGGGTCGTCGGGCAGCTCTCCCGCGGCGCGCATCCAAACTCGCTGGCCCGTGGTGGGATTGCCGGCGCGGCTGAACGGATCGCCATCGATGTACCTGATGTCGATCGGTCGGGGCCGGTCGTACCACTCGCCCATGCGCTCCTTGTACGGGGCCATGCGGGTCTTGAAGTCCGGCAACGAACCGGGGTCCGGGAT
>JAYSLK010000799.1:0-3308 GCA_043725585.1 Actinomycetota bacterium | reverse complement strand
TCTAGTCCTAGGAATCACAGTTCCAGGGTCGAGCAGTGCTCACCGGCCAGCGGCCCGGAGACCAGCCTCTCACTCAGCCAGTCGGCACCCATTAGGGTCTCGGTGTGAGCGATTCAGGATCGATGCCGGAGATGCGAGACGAGATCGAGGGAGCCACCTCGGCTTGGTCGGGTCCGAACGAACGCACCGAGGCGGTGGATGCCGCGTTGGTGCGCATCGTGCGGGCGCTCGACGCGACAGCGCTCCACCACGAGGGCAAGCGCCCCAAGCGGGTGGAGATCGTGGTCGAGAGCGCGGCACAGAGCACCCTCGAGTTCGAGGTGAGCGGAGACGCACGCTGGACGCTCGAGGAAGGCGCGTGGGTCGACGAGGGCCGCGTCCACCGTTCGCAATTGCTGCGACCGGTGATCCGCGGTGTGGCCCGCGGCAGTCGCCCGCAGTTCATCGAGGCGCTCGATGCGCTCGTTCGCGATGTGGAGGTGGCGTGTGCCGCGCGCATCGCGCTCGACACCGAGAACGATCCGGCCGTTCCGCCGGTGCCCGGACAGAGCGTCGACCAGGTGCTGCAGACCATGTTCCCCACGCTGTCGGCTGCCGACCGAACCGCGATCGTCGCTGCGACCTCGACCGTGGAGATGGGAGCCGGCACCACCATGTTCGTCGAGGGCACCACGGGCGACGAGATGTTGTTCCTGTTGGGTGGCACCGTGGCTGTCGACACGCGCGGCGGGCTGGTTCGCCTGGGGCCCGGCTCGGTCGTTGGCGAGCGGTCGCCGCTCACGGGCAAGCCCCGTGACGCGACGGTGCGCGCCGTCACCGATGTCGTCGTGCTCGTGCTGAAGGCGGCGGCCCTCGGCGACATGCCCGCTCAAGTGGTCGAAGCGCTCGGTACCAAGGTCGTTCTCTGAGCCGATGCGGTTCGAGGTGACCGAGGACGACGGAGCGACCGACGAGGAGCTCGAGCCACTCCAGCGGATCAATCGCAAGACGGTGGTCACGTTGGTGGTGATGGCAGGTGCCACTTGGTTCCTGCTGCCTCAGTTCGCCGACCTGCCCACGATCTTCGAGCAGGTTCGCGACGCCAACTGGGCGTGGCTCCCGGCCGTGTTATTGGCTGCGTCCGTCACCTACCTCGGAGCCACGCTCAGCCTCAGCGGTGCCATCGTCCAACGCGTCCGTCGGAAGCGGTTGCTGGTCACCCAGATCGGTTCCGCGTTCGCGAGCAAGGTGGCACCGGCAGGGCTCGGTGGCATGGCGCTGAACATCCGCTTCCTCGAGCGCGAAGGTGTGGCACGCACGGTCGCCGTCGCAGGCGTGGGCATGAACACCCTCGCCGGCTTCGTCGGGCACATGTCGCTGATCGTGGTGTTCCTGCTGTGGGCCGGCCGCGATGCCTTCGGCACGTTCCGCCTACCCGATCCGAAGTGGTTCATCATCGTCGTCCTGCTCATCGTGTTGCTGGCTGCGCTGGGTCTGGCGATCCCACCCACCCGGCGAGCCATCGTCGACCGACTGCTTCCGATCCTGCGTCGCGCGCTTCACGGCATGGCAGGGGTGCTCCACCGCCCCGACAAGATCGCATCGCTGATCGGCGGCTCGATGGTGGTGACGACCAGCTACCTGATGGCGATGTACCTGTCGATGCGTGCGTTCGGCGGTGATCTTCCCTTCGCCACGGCAGGAGCGGTGTTCCTCGTCGGTGCTGCCGTCGGTTCGGCGGCTCCGACCCCGGGTGGACTGGGTGCAGTGGAAGCCTCGTTGATCGGTGGCCTCGTGGCGGCCGGGCTCGACCACAACATCGCGGTGCCGGCCGTGTTCCTGTATCGCCTCTGCACGTTCTGGTTCCCGATCCTGCCCGGCTGGCTGTGCTTCAACTGGCTGCAGCGCCACGACCACATCTGACGTCGTCAGACGGGATCGCGCGGTTGTGACTGCCCCGGTCACCTGCACCGTTACCCTGGTGAGAGCATGAACGAGCCGACCGTCGACGACGCCCCCCAACTCGCAGTGGCCGACGACGAGGCCCTCGGCTTCGACACGCTGAACCTGCGCCCCGAGTTGCTCACCTCCCTGGTCCGCCTCGGGTACGAAGAGCCGACGGCCATCCAGCGCGAAACCATTCCGTTGCTGCTCAAGGGCGGCGACCTCGTGGGCCAGGCGGCCACGGGAACAGGCAAGACGGCGGCGTTCGCGTTGCCGATCCTGAATCGGATGCCCCCCAAGGACGGCAAGCCCGTCACCTACGCCCTGGTACTGGTCCCCACTCGCGAGTTGGCGGTCCAGGTCTCGGAGGCCATGTACAAGTACGGCCGCGACCTCGGTGCCAAGGTGCTTCCGATCTACGGAGGCCAACCCATCGGCCGCCAACTGCACGCACTCCACGACGGCGTGCACGTGGTGGTCGCCACGCCCGGGCGGGCGCTCGATCACATCGCCCGCGGCACGCTCAAGCTCGACTCGGTCGAGATCGTGGTGCTCGACGAAGCCGACGAGATGCTCGACATGGGCTTCGCCGACGAGATCGAGGGCATTCTCGATGCCACTCCGTCGTCTCGCCAGACCGTGCTGTTCTCGGCAACGTTGCCGCCGCGGATCAACTCGATCGCGAAGAAGTACCTGCGCGATCCGCAGCGGATCCAGGTGGGCCAGGGCGGCCAGAACTCTCTGGCGAACACCCCGCGCATCCGCCAGAGCGCCTACATCGTGCAGCGTGCCCACAAGGCCGCAGCGCTGGGCCGCATCCTCGACGTCGAGACGCCGACCGCGGCGATCGTGTTCTGTCGTACACGCGACGAGGTCGACCAGCTCACCGAGACGATGAACGGTCGCGGCTATCGCGCCGAGGCGCTGCACGGTGGCATGAGCCAGGAACAGCGCGACCGGGTGATGGGCCGGGTTCGCGCCGGTACGGCGGAGCTGTTGATGGCGACCGACGTGGCGGCCCGCGGGCTCGACATCGACACGCTCACCCACGTCGTGAACTACGACGTGCCGTCGGCGCCCGAGGCCTACGTGCACCGCATCGGTCGCGTCGGTCGCGCCGGTCGCGAGGGTGTGGCCATCACGTTGGCCGAACCTCGCGAGCAGCGCCAACTGGCCAACATCGAGCGCCTCACCAAGCGGAAGATCTCGATCGAGAAGGTGCCCACGGTCGCCGACCTGCGGGCCAAGCAGATCGATTTCACCCTCAACCAGGTGCGCGACGCTCTGGCTGCCGAAGACCTCGAGGACTACGAAGTGGTGCTCGATGCGCTGTTGGAGGACTTCGACGCAACCGAGGTCGCGCTCGCCGCGATCAAGCTCGTGCA
>JAYSLK010000798.1:0-10965 GCA_043725585.1 Actinomycetota bacterium | reverse complement strand
GTTGCAGCGCGAAGAAGTAGCCGAACAGCAAGCACCCCATGAGCGTGCCGCGCAAGGTCCAGCCGCCGAAGATCACCGCGGCGATGGCGATGATGCCCTTCAAGCCGACATGGCCCGACTCGTATCCGGCGATCGAGATCTGGCCGAGGACGAGAACGCCACCGCCGAGGCCCGCGCAGGCACCGGCCACCATGATGGCCTCGCGGCGGCGGCGATTCACGTGAATGCCCGAGACGTCAGCCGACTGCGGGTTGTCGCCCACCGACCGAACCTCGAGACCCCAGCGGGTCCGGAACACGAGCCACCACGCGATCGGCACGACGACGGCGATCAGGTACATCGGCCATGGCTGCCCGAACAACGCCTCACCGACCAGGGGGATGTCGTGCAGCAACGGCACCTCGGTGGGCTTCACGACCGAGGTGACCGCTTCCCACTTGCCGTCGAGGAACAGCGCAAGGCCCAACACGAACAGGTTGAGCGTGAGGCCCACCACGAACTGGTCGATCGTCAACTGGTGGCTGAGATGTGCCTGAGCGAGCGCCACGACGACGCCGGCGAGGACACCGGCAAGGAGTGCGATCGGCACCACGTCGATGGCGCCCCATGTGACCGCCGCCGTGTAAGCCCCGCCGATCATCATCGCCTCGATCGAGATGTTGAGCGTGCCCGCCTTCTCGGCCACCCACTCTCCGACGGCGGCGAACGCGAGCACGATCGCGAATCGCATCGCGGACTCGTACATCGCATCAGCTGTCAGCACATCACCGAGGACGGTCGTGATGCCGGCGATCAGTCCGATCATCGTGCCACCGTCACGATCGGCTCGTCGGTCGACACCGGCGCAGGAGGTGGAACGGCGCGCCTGCGTTGGATCGCTGACACCGCGGGTGGCACCAACAGGGCGAGCACGAGCAGCGACCGAACGACGTCGACGATCGAGCGTTCGACCCCCGTGGCCGCCAGGAAACCAGAGCCGGTGCGAAGCATCGCGAACACCAGTGCCACGGGGATGCAGGCGAGGGGTCGGTTCCTGGCGACCAGTGCCACGAGAAGGCCCTCCCACCCGACGTTGTTGGCGAAGCCGGGCGTGTAGCGGTAGTTCGCCGATCCGGCGGCGAGCATCGAAACGCCGGCGAGTCCGGCGAATGCCCCGCTCATCGCCAGCGCCGACGCGCCAGCGATCACCACCGGCACGCCGATTCGCTGCGCCGTGCGTGCGTTACGGCCGAGCACCGTCAACCGAAAGCCCCAGATCGATCTGCTGAGCAACACGGTGACCACGATCGCGAGCACCAGCGCGGCCGGCACCGTCCAGGGGAACTCGTTGCCGAACATGTGGATCTTGCCGACCCGCGTGGCGGCGTCCACCTGAGCGCTCGTCTGGACACGGTTGGGCTTGTTCGGGTCGTCGTCGAGCAACAAGAACGTCCGTGTCAACAGGTATCCGGTGCCCTGCGAGGCGATGAACACCAGCAGCAGGGTGGAGATCACCTCCGGCACCTTGCGCCAGTACTTGAACAGCGCGGCGATGCCGGCCCACACGGCTCCGCCGGCGATCCCCGCCAGCAGCGCACCGACGAGGACGAGCGGTCCGGAACCGTTCGTGGCCACGTAGGCAGCCGCAGCCGCGCCGACGGCGAGCTGACCCTCCTGGCCGATGTTCACCAGCCCGGCGCGCGTGGCGATGATCGCCCCGAGGGCAACGATCAGCAGCGGCGCCGCCTCGGCAAGGGTGTCGCCCCACCGGCCGGGATTGCGCACGCTGCCGTCGATCAGCGCCGTGAACACCTTTCGCCATGGCCCGCCGGTGATCGCGATCAGTCCCGCCGAAGCCGAGAGAGCGATCGAGACCGCGACGAGGTACAGGCCGACCAGTCTTGCGGTGCGATGACCAGCGGGAGTCGTCGTGCCGACACCAGCGTCGACGGGCTCAGGTGTGGTCATCGTCCGGGCTCCGTGGGTGATGCATCGGTCGTGCTGGTCGCGCTGGCCGTGCTGGAAGCGATGGTGACCCCGCCGAGCAGCAGGCCGAGGTGCTCCGAGGTCGCCTCGCCGCGCTCGAGTTCACCGATCACCCGACCGCGGGACAGCACGACGATGCGGTCCGACAGCTCGAGGATCTCCTCCAGCTCCGTCGAGATCAGCAGCACCGCGATCCCGGCATCTGCCGCGGCACGAAGTCGGCCGGTCATGTACTCGATCGCACCCACATCGAGACCTCGCGTGGGTTGGGCTGCCACGAGCACGGTGGGGTGCTGTCCGAGCTCGCGGGCCAACACGACGCGTTGCTGGTTGCCGCCCGAGAGGCTGCCGAACGGCGCGTCGGGGCCGGCAGCCTGGATGTCGAACTCGTGCATCAACGCAGTGGCGCGACGGCGCATCGCGTGACGGTCGACGAGGCCGAACCTGGCGATCGAGCCCATCTGGTCGAGCATCAGGTTCTCGGCCACGGAGAGGTCGAGGACACACCCCGAATCATGACGGTCCTCGGGGATGACTCCGATCCCGAGCCGGACCATCGATCCGGCACGACCGGTACGGGCAGAGCGACCGTTCACCGACACCGAGCCGGCGTCGAGGGTGACGAGGCTCGAGAGCAGGTCGCCCAGCTCGCGTTGGCCGTTGCCCTCCACCCCGGCCACGCCGACGATCTCACCCGCTCGTACGTGCAGATCGAGGTCGTCGAGGAGAGCGACGCCGTCACGGACGACCCGGGCGCCCTGGATGCGGAGCACGATGGGCCGATCGTCGGGGAGGGTCGACACGGTGGACGTCGACGCTGCGACGCCGTAGGAGTCGGCGGAGTCGGCGGAGTCGGCGACCAACGCAGTGGCGCCCAGCGCGGCAGCGCTGGCTCGAAGCGACACGTCGCGACCGACCATCGCGCGCGCCAGGGAGGCCGCGGACGAAGAGGAGGTGCGCGTGCGTTCCACCACGCGACCCTGACGCATGATGGTGACCGTGTCGGTGGCGTGCAGGATCTCGGCGAGCTTGTGGCTCACGAGCGCGACGGCCCGCTGCTCTGCGGCCACGACGTCTCGCAAGGTCGTGAACAGCTGATCGCTCTCGGCAGGGGTGAGCACCGACGTGGGCTCGTCGAGGATCAGGATCTTGGGATCGCGGCGAAGGCACTTGATCAGCTCCACTCGCTGGCGCAGTCCGGCGGACAGTTCGCCGACACGGCGATCGGGGTCGATCGTGAGCCCGTAGTGATCCGCTGTCTCCATCACCTGTCGGCGGGCTGCTCTCCGGTCGAACTTCGACGCGTCGCCGAGGAGCACGTTCTCCCAGACGGTGAGCGCTTCGACGAGGCTGAGATGTTGATGCACCATGCCGATGCCCAGCGCGGCCGCCGTCTGGGGATCGTGGATGACGACCTCGCGGCCGCCCAGGGTGATCGTTCCGCTGTCGGGTTGCACCAGCCCGATGAGGATCTTCATGAGCGTCGATTTGCCGGCACCGTTCTCGCCCAGGATGCCGTGCACCTCGCCAGGCAGCAACTCGAGATCGACCGCGTCGCAAGCGCGGACCGGCCCGTAGTGCTTGGACACCGCGGACAACCCGACCGCAGGGGCGAACGCCGTGGCGTCCGCCCCTGCAACCGGTGCGTCCACGTCGTGAAGACGCGACGTTGGTTGGTTCAAGACCTCAGCCGCCTGAGTACGCCTGGCCCTTGATCGCCCCGAAATCGGCTGCGAAGTCGCCGGCGGCGATGCTGGCGTACACGCCGTCCATCGCTGCCTGCTGCTCCGCGGTTGCGTCGCAGATGTCGGCGCCGGGTTCGGGATCGACGCCCACCTTGAAGACCCGCACGTCGCCCTCCTTGAACGTTCCGTCCAAGATGCCGACCAGGTTGGCCGCGAGGTAGTCGCCACCGTCGAACTTCACCTGGATCTGGTAGTCGAGGTCGTCGCGGGCGCACGCCTTCGACGAGCCCGCCGACATCGTGATGATGCCCGCCTCGTTGGCGAGCTTCACCAGCGGTTCGTGGGCACCGCCGAGATACGGGTACACCGCGTCGGCGCCGTTGGCGATTGCGCCGTTCAACGCTTCGGTCGCACCAGCGGTGTTGTCGAAGTCGAACGGGAAGGCGCCGGTGGGGATGTAGGTCATCGTGTAGGCGGGGTCGACTGCCTTGAGGCCCATCTCGTAGGCGAGGTACGCCTCCTTCTCGAAGTTGAGGTCGCAGCAGCCGATGAAGGCCACGCTGTCGCCGTCCGAATCCTGGAGCAGAAGACCGGTGGCGTAGCCCGCGGTGTAGCTGATCTCCGACGAGTCGTCCTGGCTCTGGGCCAAGCCCGGGTCGCCCGGGTAGCCGGCGCCGCAGTTGCAGTACCAGAAGATGTCGGGGTACTCGGCGATGAGATCGACCAACGGGTCGGCGATCTCGCTGGCTCCCACCAGGATCACGTCGACGCCTTGATCGGCGAGGTTCTTGAGCTCGGTCGCGGCATCTTCGGTCGTGATGTTGTCGACGATGATCGGCTCGGCGAACCCGTTCTCCTCCGAGACGGTGATCGTCTGATCGACGAGCGCCTGGTAGTACGCGCCGTCGTCACGAGGGCCTGCCGCGGCGACGCCGAACAACACCTCGCCGTCTCCGTTGGTGTCGAGGTCGACCGCAGCGGCCGCGGCTTGCGTCGTCTCAGGTGCGGCTTGCGTCGTCTCGGGCGCGGCGTCTGCAGTGGTGTCGGGTGCCGTCTCGGGCGCTGCTTCGGTGACCTCCGAGGTCGCCGCAGGGTCTGTGGCGACGCTTTCGGTGTCGTCGTCACCGCATGATGCGGCGACGAGGCTCAGGGCGGCGACTGCCGCGAGTGCGATGTGCGTTTTCCTCATGGTTCTCCCCCACGTTCGTGGTGTGGTCGTGTGTGTCTTCTGCTCGCAGTGCGTGTTCGTGGTGTTGATGTGTGTTGACAGGTACTGGTCTCGATGGAGCGATGGTGCTCCGTCTGGGGGTCCCTCCCGTGCCCCTGGTGCTACCTCCTCCATTCGTGGTGCCCGGCCGGCACGGCGATCTCGGCGAGCAGTGCTCGCTTGTGGCGATAGGCGTCGACGAGCGGCTCGCCCGAGGCGAGCGAGCGGGCGACGAGCATCTCGGCTGCGGCGTATCGCGTTGCAGCATCGAAGACCTGATCGGCGAGGTCGGCACGGACGCGGACGCATCCCGCTGGATCGATCACGATCACGTCGTCGGCGTGGACGGCGACGCCATCCACCGAGACCGGTTCGCCGACCGACATCAGATGGGCGGCACCGTTGGGCCCCACCGACCGCTCGCCGGCTGCGAGCACCGGCAGGCCGATGGTCACCATGTCGGCGCGGTCGCGCACCCACCCGTCCACCAGCACGCCCGTCGCGCCTTGTTGGCGGGCGGCGCCGGCCAGGATCTCTCCGAACACCGCGCCCGGCACAACTCGAGCGCCGGCGAGCACCACCACCCGACCGCGGAGATCGCTCGACAGGACGTCGTAGATCGGACTCAGTCCGGGTCCGGAGTCGCCATGGACCAACTGCACCGTCAGTGCGCGGCCGGAGACCGAAACGGGCGCGGGCACCACGGGGAGCATCGGCGGCGTGAGCCAGCCGTCGAGCCCCCACAACGCGAGCACGTCGGCGATCGCCGAGACGGGAGGGGGCGCATGCCCCGGTGGGATCGTCACCCGGCGGGCCATGCCTTCCGGTAGTGCTGCACCAGCCACTTGTTGAACTGCACGTGGCTCTCCTCCTGCCACGAGTAGCGACCGCGAGCGGAGTAGCGGCTGTTCATGCCGCGCTGCACCTTCGTGGTCGCGTCCTGGTCCTGCTTCACGAAGACCTGCACGCCTGCATCGCTCATCGAGAACAGGTGGTCGAACATCGGGTGCTCGAGGGCCGATGGGTGGAACAGGTAGCCGATCTCCACATCGATCGTGCCGGCAGTCTTGGGTCGGACGATGAAGAAGAACGCCTGGTCGGGTGCCGTGCCGAAGCACAACGTCGGCGGCATGAGCGCGAAGGTGGAGCGTGTGCGTTCCTGCTCGGTGAGCTGTGGGAACACGGGCATCAATGCCCTCGTGGTGGCGTTGAAACCGCCATCGATGTGCGTGTAGCCGTTGGTTCGGAAGATGACGTTCGAGCCGGGCTCCCAATCGACGGGAAACGCCGCCAGCTCGCTCGGGCAGAAGTCCTGGATCGTGTGGTGCAGCTTGTTGGCGTGGTAGCCGTCGTTGAAGTTCTCGAACATCACCTTCCAGTTCCACGGAAGATCGGTGAGGGTGAACGTGCCAGGGCACACGGCGTGCTCGAGGTCGTAGTGCTCGAGATAGGGCGCGTAGGTGGCGAGCGTGGGCGCCAATGGTTCGGCGTCGGGATCGTGGTGCACGAAGACGAAGCCCTGCCACACCTCGACGGCGAGGGCCGGCAAGGGGAAGTCCTTCTTGTCGAAGCCGTCCGTGCGTTCCATCGCCGGAGCACCGAGCAGACGGCCGGTGAGGTCGTAGCTCCACAGGTGGTACGGGCAGGTGAACTTCGTGCAGTGGCCGTCATCGTCCACCACCTGCATGCCGCGGTGCTGGCAGATCGACGAGAACACGTGCACCTGACCATCCTTGGCCCGCGACACGATGATCGGTTCGCCGTTGCCCGTGGTGGTGGTGAAGTAGTCACCCGACTCGGGAATCCGACTGGCCACCCCGACGCATTGCCACTGCGATGCGAAGACCGCCTCACGTTCGAAGGCGAGGAACTCCTCGGAGGTGTAGATCTCCGGGGGCAGCGTGACCGCCGTGGCGTAGTCGGTGGTGCTCGTGTCGAACGACGTGAGCAGGTCGTTGGTGAGGATGCTCATGAAGATGACCTCCCTGCGGTCTCGCGTTGCGGTGATGGCGAAGGCGGTGATGGCGAAGACGTGGCGCCAGACTCTGCAGCTGGATCGCGCAGCAAGAACTTGCGGATCTTGCCGACGCTGGTGCGAGGAAGTTCATCCACGAACTCGATGTCGCGCGGTCGCTTCGCCTTGGTGAGACGGTCGTTGCACCACGCCATCAGCTCGTCGAGCGATGGTGGGTTCGCTGGGTCGGTGGCCACCACGAACGCAACCGGAACTTCGTCGCGGATGGCATCGCTGCGGCCGACCACTGCAGCTTCGAGCACCTGCGGATGGGAGGACAGCACCTGCTCCACCTCCACGGTCGACACGTTCTCACCCGCCACCTTCAGCACGTCGACGCGGCGCCCGGCGAAGGTGAAGCGGCCGAGGGCGTCGCGCTCGGCCCGGTCGCCGGTGAGGAACCAGCCGTCGCGGAACGACGCTGCGGTGGTGGCCGGGTCGTCGAGGTACTCGAGGAACAGCGTGGTGCCGGGTGTCCCTCCCACCACGATCTCGCCGATCTCTCCCGGTTCGACCGATCGCCCGTCGGCCGCATGCACGTCGACCAGGCAACCCCGGGTGACGAAGCCCATCGAGCTCGGCACCGGATCGTCGGGACGATCGGTGAGCACCGCCGGAATGGTCTCGGTCATGCCGTACAGCTGTCGGGGCGAGCAGCCGAGCAGATCGCTCAGCACCGCGTACTGGTCGTCGGCGATGTTCATCGCATACCAGCAGTGTTCGAGGGCACAGCCGGGGACCGGGGTGGCTCCACGCTGCAGGATCATGCGGATCGGAGCGGCGAACAGGCTGGCATGCGTGGCCGAATGGCGCGCCGCTTGCGACACGAACCCGCTCGCAGAGAACGTGTGCATCAAGGCCACGGAGGCACCGACTGCGATCGCTGACGCGAAGCTGTAGTACTGGGCGTTGGCATGGAACAGTGGCAGCACGACCAACTGTCGGTGCGCCGACGTGAGCGCCGCCGCACTCGCCATCGTGACGCCGGCGAAGGCGTAGTTGGCCTGGGTGATCACCACGCCCTTCGGCGCACCGGTGGTGCCCGAAGTGAACATCACCGCAGCACGATCGAGCGGGTCGACATCCGGCCATGTGCCGATCGTGTCGGTGCCGAAACGCTCGAGCGAGGTGTCGGCCTCGTCGATGGAGATCGTGTGGATCCGACCTCCCGAGGCCGACGCTGCTTCGTCGTACACCGGACGCCGATCCGTGGCGCAGAACCCGATGATCGGAGCTGTACGCCGAAGGTGCCCGGCCAGTTCGTTCGCCGTCCCCATCGGGTCCGAGGGCACGATCCATGCGCCCAGCGCATTCGTCGCCAGCCAGACCGCCACGAACGTGGGCGAGTTCGTGAGGGCGAGGTGCACGGCGTCGCCACGACCGACTCCGCGATCGCGCAGATGCGCCGCAACGCGACGGACGACGACATCGAACTCGCCGTAGGTCCACTGCCGCACCGATCCGTCCGGACCCTCGAACGTCAGGAAGCTCGCATCGGCCGCGCCGGCCACCGAGCGCTGCCACGCTCCCGAGAGGGTGCCCGGATCGTTCATGTCATGATCCTCCGACTGCGTCGGGGGCGCTCGATGTCGGGGCGCCGTAGCCGCCGCCACCGGGAAGGTCGAGGCGCACGTGGTCGCCTGGCTGCAAGGTGACGCGAGCTTGGGTACGGACGGGTTCACCGTTCACGGTGAACGCTCCGGCGCCGCCCTCGAGGCCCCCGAAGATGCCTTCGGGGGCGTGGGTGAGCCGCGAGGTGACGGCGTTCAACTGCCACGCACGTTCGGTGTCGACCGTGAACTCGATCGTCTGGCCGAGCCCGCCCACCTGAGCCCCGTCACCCCCGCTTCCTCGCCGCAGTTCCTTGCGAAGGAAGCGGATCGGGGCTGACGCCTCCACCACCTCGATCGGAACTGCCGAGACCCCAGTCGGGTACGAACACGCCGACAGGCCCGGCTTGCTGGCACGGGCACCGACACCGCCCGCGTAGGTGAACATCGCCGTGATGAACGGTCGACCGTCGTCATGGTTGCCGCTCACCTGCATCGTCCAGACGGCCCCGGAGCCCTCGGCCATCGCCTGCGCGGGCCTGATCTGAGCCAATGCCTTCAGGAGCGCGTTGGGCAGGAACATGCCCACGACGTGTCGCGCGGTGCACGGTTGCGGTGAGACGGCGTTCACGATCGAGCCGACCGGTGCCTCCACCTTGATCGGGGCGAGGCTGCCGTGGTTGTTCGGAAGCTCGGGGTTGAGCACCGATCGAACGGTGAACGTGGTGTACGCGTGGGTGTAGTTCTTCACCACGTTGATGCCGTATGGGCTGGCGCCCGAGGAGCCTTCGTAGTCGACGGTGATCTCGCCGGCCACCGAATCGACGATCACCGCGCACACGATGTCGATCTCGCTGCCGTCTGCCAGGTCGAGCACGGCGCTCGCCCGATAGGTACCCGCTGGCAGCTCACGGATGCTGGCTCGGGTGGCCGCCTCGGAACGGGTGATGATCTCGTCGGCGAGGGCCTCGATGTCGTCGAGGTCGTGGCGGTCACACAGCGCATGGAGGCGCTGCGCGCCGACTTCGCCGCTGGCCATCTGAGCGTGCAGGTCGCCGGCCATGTGGTCGGGTTGGCGCACGTTGGAGAGGATGAACTTCCACGCGTCGTGGTTGCGTTCGCCGGCGATCATCAGCCGCACGATCGGGATCCAGATGCCTTCTTCGAAGACGTCGCGCGCCCCGGCCCCGATGCCATAGCCGCCGACATCGGTGTGATGGATGGTCGATCCGAAGAACGCGATCACGCGACCTCCCCGGAACACGGGGTACAGCACCGTCACGTCGAGCAACTGGCCGGCCGTCTTGTACGGGTCGTTGGTGATCAACACATCGCCCACGACGAGCGAATCGGTGGGGTACTCCTCGAGGATCGCCGACGCCGCGCGAGCGAGTGAGTTGATGTGCCCGGGCGTGCCGGTGACAGCCTGCGCCACCATCCGGCCGCGCCGGTCGAACACGGCGTTCGCCAGGTCGCCCGCCTCGCGCACGATCGGCGAGAACGCGGCGCGCTGGAGCGCGCGCGCCTGTTCGTTCACGGTGGCGATGAGGCTCTGCCACAACACCTCGAGCTCGATCGGATCGAACGTGCGTGTCATCGCGTGTCTCCTTCGAGTCCCTTGCCGGTGGATCGTTCGGCGAGGAGGGAACCATCGGGCAGGACCGAGGCGATCCAGCCCGGGCGGATGACGGCGGTGGTCTCGCGCTCTTCGACGATCGCCGGGCCCTCGATGCGTTGACCGACGCCGAGGTCGGTACGGCGGTACACCGGGGTAGCGACGGCAGCGGTGCCCCGGTCGAAGCGAACGGGGCGATGACGGACAGGTTCGCCGATCGAGGTTCCGACGACCGCAGTGGGTTCGACCGTCGCCGCCGGGGCGAAGGCCGACAGCCGCCACGTCACCGCTTCCACACCCACGTCCGGAATCGTGAGGCCGTAGATGCGCCGGTAGTCGGCCTCGAACATCTCCACCACTTGGTCGTCGGTGGCGGGCCACTCGTCGCCACTGGTCTCGCCCACCCAAATGGTGATCTCGTTGCCTTGGCCTTCATAACGGGCGTCGAGGCCGTACCGGAAGCGGATGGCTTCGGGGGCGACGCCGGCTGCGGCCAGCACGCGGCGACCCTCATCGCGGAGCTCGCTCAGCAGTGTGTCGCGCTCGGTGAGATCGACCGAGGCGAGGCTGCGCACCATGCTGCGCGCCAGATCGATGCGCACCGGGGTGACGAGGGTGCCGAACGCCGAGAGCACGCTGGCGTTGACCGGGAACACGACCCGGGGTGATTCGAGCAGCTCGGCCACACCGCATGCGTGAACCGGGCCGGCACCTCCGAATGCGAGCAGTGTGATGCCACGCAGATCGGCTCCTTGTTCTACGGCATGCATGCGCGAGGCGGCGGCCATGTTCTGGTTCACGAGCTCTTGGATGCCGGCCGCGGTGTCGTCGGCAGAGAGACCGAGCGGTGTCGCGACCGAGGTGAGCGCGGCGGCGCATGCGTCCATGTCGAGGATCATGTCGCCTCCCAGGAAGAAGGAGGCGTCGAG
>JAYSLK010000797.1:0-1992 GCA_043725585.1 Actinomycetota bacterium | reverse complement strand
TCCGCGACTTCACCGGCCCGTACGTGGCCCATTGCCACAACCTGGCCCACGAGGATCACGCGATGATGTTCGGCTGGGAGATCACGCCATGACAGCGGCCGCTACGACTCGGCAGGCGTGAGAGCTGACGATGGCCACCGTCCTGCAAACCCAGCCTTCTTCTGCCCTCGCCGATGTCGTCCCGTCGCGCCGACGTCTCCACGCCAGCGTGCCGACGGTGGCGACCGTGGCGTTCGTCGTCGCGTTCGTCGATGGCTTCTGGGTGACCTCACTGCGCGGCGCGGTTGGCGTGATTCGGATCGATCGGACGCCGTTCGATCTCTGGTTGCGCCAATCGACGATCATGCTCGCGTTGAACGTCGTCGCCGTCGTCTGCGCGCTCGAGGTCGCATACCGCTGGGTCGGTCGTCATCGACGCGAGCGCGTGAGGCTCGCCGCATCGGCGCTGTTGATGGTCGTGTTCACCACCGTGCTCGGATGCGGTGAGTTGGTGGTCAACGGGGTGCGCGACTACGGCGTTCAGGCGGCCCAACTCAGGACGAGTCACGGTATGAACGGGATGCACGCGGCCGGGTCGGCTTCGTGCGACATGTTGTGTCGGTCGCTGGAAGCCACACGCGCGGCCCACGTTCGCGGCGTGACATACGCAACCGGACTGCTGTTGATCACCAATGTCGTTGTGATCTCGTGGGCACTCGCCCTGCGAGGCGGGCGCCTGTGGTCATCGAGCGCAGCACGGCAACGTCGTCTCGTCGAGTAGCGCCGTGGCTTCGCTGTGCAGGCGAGTTCAGGTCAGCCGATACACGCGGCGTGCAGTGCCACTGAACATGGCGGCTCGCTCGTCGACGGAGAAGTCCGCGGTCAGCTTCTTGAAGGCGTTCCACACGGTCCTGTACGACAGGGAGTACCGGTCGACCGGGAAGTTCGATTCGAACATGCAGCGTTGCGGACCGAAGCACTCGATGGCATGCAGGTAGTCCGCTCGACGCGGTGACCATCGCCTGTGTCGGCATGCAGCTCGGCCAACCCGTACGGCAGCGACCCTCCGACTGGCCAGAGGTGGTGATGCGGATCGACGATCGGCAGGTCGGGCTCGACCACCTCCTCGACCACGAGGTCGAGCCATTCCTGGCTGCCGGATGCCGGTGTACTCATCGAAATCCCCTTGTCGCGAGGCCGGTTCCCTCGCCGACGCCGCGCGCAATGTAGCGCTGCCCACCTGTCCTCGTCCGCGGTCTGGACGTGCAACAGTGGTGCTCATGAGCGAACGACTGCGCATGGGACTCGTCGGTGCTGGTCCGTGGGGCCATCTGTTCACGGGCCCGATGCTGGCGAACTCGCCCGACGTCGACTTCGTGGGCGTGTGGGCACGCCGTCCCGACGCGGCGGCCGAGCTCGCGGCCGCGCATCACGTCGAGGCGTTCACCGATCTCGATGCCCTGTTCGAAGCCTGTGACGGAGTGACGTTCTCGCTCCCACCCGACGTGCAGGCCGAGCTGGCCAGCCGTGCGGCTCGCGCCGGCAAGTCGGTGCTGCTCGACAAGCCGGTCGGGCTGAACACGGCGCAGGCCGAACAGCTCGCCGGTGCGATCGACGATGCCGGGGTGACATCGCAGGTGATCTTCACCAATCGCTACTACGACTCGATGCGAGCCTTCCTCGCCGCGGCACGAAGCTTCGACAGCTACGGTGGGCGAGCGTCGTTCTTCGGCAACGGATGCGTGCCCGGCACCTACTTCGCCACGCCATGGCGCCTCGAACAGGGCGGCCTGCTCGACCTCGGCCCCCATGTGCTCGACGGCCTCGATGCAGCATTGGGCAGGATCGTCGGCATCTCGGCACGCGGCGATGCATCCAAGATCGTGCTGCTCGAGTGCGAGCACGAGAACGGCCGGCTGAGCCAGGCCGCCCTGTCGGCCACTTCGAACCAGAACGGCGGTCTGGCCGTCGAGGTGCACGGACTGGATGGTCGGCACACGTTCGATGCGGCCT
>JAYSLK010000796.1:0-7650 GCA_043725585.1 Actinomycetota bacterium | reverse complement strand
ACCTCATCTCGTGGCTCGGCGACTTCGTCGCTCCCGCGCTCTTGGCCCTCGGCGCTGTGTCGGTCATCGGTTGGCGCGGTGTGTTCGCCCTCACCGCGGCCGTGTTCGTCGCGTTCGGTGTGGTGCTCGCCAGAACTGCGTTCCCGCCGCCCGATCCCCATGTCGCCAACGCTGACGAGCCGCTGCTGCGATCGGCGCGCACGATGCTCCGAACTCCGGAGATGTGGTGCTTGGTGGCGGCGGAGTTCGTCCTCCTCCCGCTCGACGAGGCGTTCCTCGGATTCGCCGTTGCCCGCTCTGCGGCCGATGGCAGCGGAGCGGTCGCGCAGCTGCTCGCCGGCGGTGTTGTCGCCGGCGGCATCATCGGTGCACTGATCGTCAGCCGACGCGGACTCGACACGACGCTGATCCGGTGGGGCTGTTCGCTGCTCGTCGCCGGTGCGGTCACCACCGCAGTACCAGCAGCGTTCACAGTGCAGCTCGTCGCACTCGCTGCAGTCGGTGGGGGCACAGCCATCGTCTGGGCCAAGGTGCACCATCGCACCCTCACCCTCGTTCCGGGTCGGAGTGCGACAACATCGACCATGGTTGGGCTGTTGAGCACACCTGCGCTGCTGGTTCCGGTCGCGATGGGGCTCGTCGCAGATGCTGCGTCGATCACCATGGCACTCGTCGCGACCGCCACGCTGTCGTTCCCGCTGGCCGTCGCGGTGCTCCGCCTGGGTGGTGGCAGGGTCACGGCCGAGGAGCTGGAGGAGATCGACGACTGAAGCGCGAAGAGGGTCCGGCATGATGCGCGTCAGTCGGATGCGCCGGAGAGCTGCATGCGGCGCATCCGCCAATTGGCCACCGCCAACGCCACTGCAGTCACGATCAACAAGCGGCCGATGGCCGAGGTGCCCTGGGGTATGCCGTCGCGAACCAGCCGCTGAGGGGCATCGTCGAGCAGACCGACGAACACCGCTCGCGACTCCCACGTCGGCGACAGCTGAGCGATTCCCGTGAGCGCAGCGCCGAGGAGCCGTTCGACGAGGAACACCACCGCGAGCGACCACACCGCCGTGCGACGCGTGATGCATCCGATCGCGATGAACAGAGCCACGTAGCTGACACTCCCGGCAGCGGCTGCGACGAACGCCGGGCCGGCACTCGACGGAGAACCTGCCAGCACGGCGGCGAGAGCACAGGCCGGCGCGATGGTGACCAGCGCGACGCCTGACCCGCCGAGCCCGCGACCGACCACGATCTGCCACGTCGGCGCTGGCGAGAGCCAGGTGAAGTGGAAGGTGCCGGCGCGCACCTCCGCGCCGAGCACCGAATCGCCGATCACGAGCGCAGCGATCGGCATGACGAGGCCGAAGATGCCCTCGGCGGCGACGTTCGCGAACGCAACGTCCGGACGGGTGTCGACGGCTCGACTCAGCAGGCCGAACAGCAGCGCACCCACGCACGGCAGCAGGATCGCTGCCCAACGCTTCGGTGGCAGGCAGGACTGCAACGTGTAGCGCAGGATCGCTGCGAACCGTGACCGTGGGCGCAGTGACGCCGTCGGAGCGCTCATCGGACGAGCTCCCGGAACAGGCTCTCCAACGAGTCATCGAGCGGGCGCACTTCGAGCAGGCGGATCGAAGCGTCACGAGCCAGCCGAGGGAGTGCGCTGGCCAACTGGCGCGCTTGCAGGGTCTGCACGACGAGCGCCCCCCGGCCGGCATCGAACGTCACGCCCGCGACCGACTCGAGACCGACCAGCGCGGCGGCCAGCACGCGTGGCTGATCGGCGCGTACCAGCACATGTCGGGGGCGGTCGTCGAGCGCGTCGCGGATCGCCCGCTGCCCTCCCGCGGCGGCGAGGCGGCCGTGCATCAGCACGATCACTCGCTCGGCCATTCGCTCCACCTCGTTGAGCACGTGCGAGCTGACGATCACCGTGCAACCGCGAGCGCCCAACTGCTTGAACAGCGCGATCAGATGCTGACGCTGCACGGGGTCGGCACCGTTCAGCGGCTCGTCGAGCACCAACACTGCAGGGTCGATCACGAGTGCGGCCGCGACCTTGGTGCGCTGACGCATGCCCTTGCTGAAACCATCGACGCGACGGTCGGCAACATCGGCGAGGCCCACCTCGTGGAGCACCCGATCGACGGCCTGGCGATCGGTCACCCGGTGCAGGTCGGCAACGTAACGGACGAACCCGCGCGCGGTGAGACCACCTGGCACCGCTTCGTCCTCGGGTACCAGCGCCAGTCGTCGATGGACCCTGCGATCGAGTCTCGGGTCACAGCCGTCGACACGCACGTGACCCTGGTTCACCCCGACGAGACCCACCATCGCTCGCATCAGCGTGGTCTTGCCGGCGCCGTTGGGACCGAGGAGGCCGGTGACACCCGGGCCGAACGAACAGCTCAGTTCGCTGAGCGCGACCTTCGCGCCGAACCACACCGACACCTGCGTCACCTCGACGGTGGCATCGGCGACGAACGCCGGATCGGCGGAACCTGCCGCTTCCTGCGCCGACGGTGCGGGCCCGGCCATCAACGCTCCGTCCAGCGGTAGCGGCGCCAGAGCACCGTGAGACCCACGGCGACGACCAGGATGAACTCGGCCAGCGCCATGACACCGCCATTGGGCACACCGCCCAACGGGGAGTCGCGGTCGATGTTGCCCAGGAAGATGACATCGCGTAGGTACAACGGAAGGGCCAGCACGTTGATGAGGGCCGCCGGCGAACCTTCGCCGGAGCGGAAGTCACCCACCAGCACGCCCGACGCTATCGACGTGACGAGGAACAGACCGATCACGGCGGCACCGGCGACGATGCGCCGATCGGTGAGCGATGCGATGGCCACACCGATGACGGCATAGTGCACCGAGAGCACGGCGACGGCGAGCGGCACCTTCCAGAGCACGTCGAGATGGCCGGCGAAGTAGTCGAGCGCACTGTCGCTCACGAGCATGTTCCCGATGAACAGCACCAGCTGCGGGATGAACGAGAACGCGAACAGGATCGCTATGATCGCGCCGACTTTGGCGGCCACGTAGTCGAGGCCCACGAGCGGGCGCGAGAACAGCAGCGGCAGCACGCGTTGGCGCCGATCGGGACACATCACGTCGGGTGCCACCACGGCGATGAACAACAGCAGTGCCGACGACACACCGACGTAGTCGCGGTAGGTGATGATCTCGAAGCGATCGGTCAGTCGACCACGAGTGACGTATCCGATCCCGATGTTGACGACGGCCGGCAACGTCACCACCGCGAGCAGCAGGAACGGGGCCGTCTTCTGGCGCCACGACCGGCGGATGCCGAGCGCCCGCCGCACCGATGCCTTGAACAGCGCGAGCGTGGCAGCCACCCGCCGACCGCGCGGCCCCTCGTACGGGCGGTACCCGCGGTCGTAGACCGCTCCCCCCGAACCGCGGGAACCACCGGTGGTGGGCATGGAGCTCACGGCTGCTCGCCTGCACGGCGAAGGAACACCTCGTCCAGCGAGGTGGAACGAGTGGTGAGGCGATGCAGCGCGAGACCGAGGTCGGCCACCAGGTCGCGCACGCAATCGAGGTCGTCGTCGCTGTCGATGGAGACATCGACGAGGTCGTCGAGCACACGCGCCTTCAGGCCGATCCGTTCGAGGCCGGCCATCAGGGCCGCATGGTCCACGCCGACGTCGACCGTGACCACGCCGGTGCGCTCGAGGAGTGACTCGGTGGCGCCCGACACCACCAGATGCCCGCCGTCGATCATCAGGACGTGGTCGCACACCTGCTGCACGTCGTCGAGCAGGTGTGTGGCCATCAGCACCGAGATGCCGAACGTGCCGAGCCGAGCCACCAGCGCGAGCATCTCCTCGCGACCGAGGGGGTCGAGTCCGGCCGTCGGCTCGTCGAGCAGGACGAGTTCGGGATCGCCCACCAACGCCTGGGCGAGCTTGGTTCGTTGGCGCATGCCGGTGGAGAACCCGCTGATCGGGCGGAACCGTGCCTCGTCGAGACCCACGAGGTCGAGGATGTCGGAGGCTCGCTGGCGCGCGTCCCGCGCCGGCAATCCGCTCAGTTCGCCGAACGTGGCGACCACGTCGGCGGCGGTCTGATCGAGCGGAAGGCAGTCGTGCTCGGGCATGTACCCGAGTCGCGAGCGCACCTCGATCGGGTCCGCGGCAACGTCGATGCCGCAGACCTCGACCGTGCCTTCGGTGGGACGGGCGAGGCCGAGCATCAGCCGGAACATCGTGGTCTTGCCGGCCCCGTTGGCGCCCACCAGACCGACGAGTCCTCGCGGCACGTCGACGGTGAGATCGTCGAGCGCCGTCACACCTGGGTATCGCTTGGTGAGCGCCTCGAGCCGGAACAACGACCCAGAATGCACGAGGTGCGATTCTCACACAACCGATCAAGGATGCGGCTGCAGCGTCACAGGTCGGCGCTCAGCTGACCGCGTCGAGCGACGCTCGAAGCGTTCCGACCAGTCGGTCGATCTCGGCTTCGGTGACCACGAACGGCGGCGCAACCATGATCGCGTTCGCCACCGGTCCCGACCCGGCCGGATACAGCCACAGATCACGTTCGAGCGCGGCCATCACCACCTGGTCGCGGTTCACATCGATCTCGATGCCGAAGAACAAGCCCATGCCACGGATGTCGCGCACCGCGCCCTGACCGTCGAGCGCCTCGCGCAGTCGCGTGCCGAGCAGCTCGCCCATCACACGGCAGCGTTCGATCAGTTGCTCGCGCTCGAGGATCTCGAGCACCTTGAGCGATGCGGCACACGACGCGTCGTTACCGGTGAACGTGAAGTACATGAAGCCGCTGCCCCGAAGCGCGTCGGCCACCTGATCGGTTGCCGCGACTGCTCCCATCGGCACATAGCCACCGCCCAGGCCCTTGCCTCCGACGATCACATCGGGCTCCATCGGGAACTGCTGATGGCCCCACACCGCTCCGGTGCGGCCATAGCCGGTCATCACCTCGTCGGCGATGAGCAGGATGTCGTGCTCCTTGCACGCCTGGCTGACCACTCGCCAGTACTCGTCGGTGGCCACCAGACACGCCCCGGCCGCGCCGATGATCGGTTCGGCGATGAAGCCGGCGATCGTGGCCGGATCCTCCTGTTCGATCACCTTCAACACCTGCTCGGGGTCGTCCCACGGCACCTTCGGGAAGGGCAGGAGCAGTGGTTCGTAGCCGGCCTGGCGACCGGTGTGACTCGCTGCCGCCATGGTGCCGATGGTCATGCCGTGATAGCTCGGATGCCGACCGATCACCTTCCAGCGGTCGGGGCGACCTTTGGCCACCTGGTAGGCGCGGGCCAGCCGCAAGGCCGAATCGGTGCTCTCGCTGCCACCGCTGGTGAAGAACACGTGCCCGAAGCCGGGCGGCAACCAGCGCTCGACGAGAGCATCGTGCAGTGCCAGCCGAGCAGGCGTGGGCCACAACGGGACCACGTAGCCTCCGGCGGCCATCGCCTCCCGTGCCGCATCGGCCACCTCGGCGCGCCCCCAGCCGATGTTCCCGACGACCGCGCCTGCGGCGCCGTCGAGGATCGAGCGGCCATCGGAGGTGTGCAGGAGACAACCGTCGCCGCCGATGATCGTCGGGTAGGTCGCCGAGCCAGGAACGAAGGCGTAACGACTGGGGTCTCGCATATCGGTCACGTCCAAGTGTCGCATGTGTCCCGACGGTCCGATCGACTCGATCGAGTCAGTCGGCGAGGTTGTGGCGGAACATGATCGACAGCCGCGGCCCATGAGCGTGAGCCACCTTCGGCACCGCATGTTCCCAGTCGTGCTGTGTGGCGCCGCCCATCACCAGCAGGTCGCCGTGGCCCAGCAACCAGCTCTGCGATGGTCCGCCGGACTTCGGCCGCATCTGAAACGGGCGCGGCGACCCAAGGCTCACGATCGCAACTGTGGGATCCTCGTGCTCGAAGCGCTCGCGATCGGCGTGCCACGCGACCGAGTCGCGACCATCGCGGTAGAGGTTGAACCCGATCGAGTCGAACGTCTGGCGGTAGTGCTCGCTCAACGCCTGACGGGCGGTCCCCAAGACCGGCACCGGTTCGGCGGACCTCGAACCGATCGTCCACCAGGCGGTCAAGCGCGGTTCGAGCATCAGCTGGTCGTACATCACCACCTCGCGCTGCGACCACCGCAGCCGGGCGACGAGTTCTCCGAACAGGAGATCGGAACCGTGCATCCACCGCGGCAGCAGATCGACCCAGCAGTCGGCGTCGAGGTGCGTTCGTTCGACGCCACCGAAACCGGGGTCGATCCAGGGGTCCTCGATGCCGAACAGCGACGCCTGGTAGCTGACCGGGACGAAGGCGGCGGGGAGTGACGCAACGGTGGACATCGCAACAGCCTCGCTGATCGAACACGTGTTCGCAACAGGTGATGTCGTTGCCGACGCGTCGCGCCTGGTGATGGACGTCCTGTCAGACTCCGAACGTGATCCACATCGACGACGCCAGCGATCGACGGCTCGACCCCTACCGCTCGCTCCGGGCTCGCGAGAGCGCCGAGGTGCTGTGGGCCGAGGGACCGACGGTGGTGGAACGTCTGCTGCGCTCGGGCCTCGGGGTGCGGTCGTTGCTCCTCACCCCGGCGGCCCACGGTCGCCTGGTGACGCAGGCCGGCCTCGTCGAGCACACCGTGTACGTCGCTGAGCAGCGCACGGTGAACGAGGTGGTGGGTTTCGATCTCCATCGAGGAGCGATCGCGATCGCCGACCGTCCGGTGCCGATGACGCTGGCTGCCGTGCTCGGTGACGCTCGCCGAGTGGTGGTGCTCGAAGGCATCAACGACGCCGAGAACCTGGGTGCGATCGCGAGGTCGGCTCGTGGGCTGGGGGCCGATGGATTGGTGCTCGATCCCACCTGCGCCGATCCGTTCTATCGGCGTTCCGTCCGGGTGTCCATGGGCGAGGTGCTTCACCTCCCGATCGCCCGAGCATCGTTGGACGAGGTGTTCGCTCTGCTCGACGCCCGTAGCTTTCACACGTGGGCGCTCACGCCCAGACGGGATGCCACGCTGATCGGAGAGCTCGTTGCGGCCGGTGTGCCAGATCGGTTGGCGATCGTGCTGGGCGCCGAAGGACCCGGACTCAGCGATGCCGTGCTCAGCGCACGCATCACGGTGCGCATCCCCCAACGCCACGACGTGGATTCGTTGAATGTGGGTCACGCCGCGGCGGCGGCGCTCGCGATCGTGGCATCATCGGCGCCATGAGCGACATCACACGCGTTGGAGTGGTCGGCTGCGGCCTCATGGGATCGGGCATCGCCGAGGTGTGCAGCCGCGCCGGCCTCGATGTCGTGGTCCGCGAGATCGATGCGGCCGCAGCGGAGGCGGGCCAGAAGCGGCTCATCGGATCGCTCGACCGCGGGGTGCGATCGGGGAAGCTGACCGAGGACGAGCGAGACGCCGCCATCGCTCGTCTGAGCTTCACCACCGATCTGGGTGACATGGCCGATCGTCAGCTCGTGATCGAGGCCGTGGTGGAGGACGAGTCGCTCAAGACAGAGGTGTTCGCCACCCTCGACAAGGTCGTGCTCGACGAGGATGCGATCCTCGCGTCGAACACCAGCTCGATCCCCGTGATGAAGCTCGGGATCGCAACGAAGCGGCCCGAACATGTGCTCGGCATCCACTTCTTCAA
>JAYSLK010000795.1:0-10264 GCA_043725585.1 Actinomycetota bacterium | reverse complement strand
CGGCCGAATCGATGGTCGCTGCGTCGCTACGGCGACACGGCTCACCTGCACGGGCTGCCGGCGGTCACCAACGTCGACTGAACGGGCGGGGGTCAGTTCGTCGGGGGACCTGGAAGCGGCTCACCGGCCAGATCCTTGCCGAGCATCACCAGCACGCCGGCCTCACCCAAGCCGTCGGTCGCCCCGACGATCGGTGCCGGCGTCGGCATCCGCTCGACGGCGATCCCTCCCATCACCCGTGCGACGGACGCGGCGACGGCCTGTGCCTCGGGCAACGCATAGATCCTGGTGACGCCGATCCGTTCCTCTGGTCCGGCGCCGTTCGTCGGGTCGAGCATCGCGAAGCCGTACTCGGCGAGCGCCTCGGTGAACTTCGTCGCCGCGCCCGGAACGTCGGCCGCGTTGGCGACGATGACCCAAGCCCCCTGGTTCACGAACGGGAAGGTGGTCGTGGTCTCCGGCGGGCTGGTCGTGCTGGTCGTGCTGGTCGTGGTCTCCGGCGGGATGGTCGTACTGGTCGTACTGGTCGTACTGGTCGCAGCACTCGTGGCTGCGGGCACCGGTGTGACGAGTGGGGCGAGCGAGCTGACCGATGCTTCGGCTGCGTCGCCGTCACCGTTGGTGCACGCCGTCGCGAGCGACAGCGCCGAGACGAGCACCAACCGCCACGCGGTCGAGCGTGATGGTGCGGCGGGGCACTCGGGGAGACGGCCGAACATGTCGCCCAGACTGCCCACTCCTCGGCGCAAGGACAAGTCGGCTTGGCCGGAGGTTCGCACCGCTGCTCTCGTACACTCGCTGCAATGGGGAAGCTTGATGGGCGAACCGCCGTCGTCGTGGGTGGTCACAGTGGGTTCGGCGAAGCGATCAGCCGTTTGTTCGCGGCGGAGGGCGCGCATGTCGTCATCGGCGCGCGCCGGCGGGATGTGGTCGACGAAGTGGCTGCATCGATCGGCGGGATCGGGGTCACATGCGACATCACCGACGATGCCCAGGTGCAATCGCTCGTCGCAGCCGCCACCGACGCATACGGCGACATCCACATTGCGGTGAACTGTGCAGGGTTCGAACAGAGCACGGCGATCGCCGATCTCACGCCCGAGAAGCTCGATGCGATGCACTCCGTGCAGATCGTCGGGGCGCTGTACTGCATGCGCCACTTCGGGAACGCAATGGCCGCTCACGGCAAGGGAGGCGCGTTCTTGTCGCTCTCGTCGCTCACGGCGCAGAACCCGGCCCGCGGACTCGCCGCGTACGCGTCGGCCAAGGCCGGCGTCGAGTACGCCTCGAAGATCGCTGCTGTCGAGTACGGCGCTCAGCAGGTGCGCTTCAACACGATCGCTGCGTCCCTGATCGAGACTCCCATGACGGCTCGCATCTTCCAGGTCGAACCGGCCATCGCCGCACTCAACGAGATCACCCCGCTCGGGCGACCGGGCACGCCCGGAGACATCGCCAATGCGGCGTTGTTCTTGTGTGGCCCCGACGGCGAGTACATCACCGGGCAGACCCTGTGCGTCGACGGCGGAGCCTCGTTGCTGATGCTGCCGACGCCGCAGATGTATGCCGACGTCGCGCGCCGTTGGCAGGAGCAACGTCAAGGGTGAGCGATCGCCGGACGCTCGGCCACGTGGTCGTGGTGGGCGCCGGTTCCGCGGGATGCGTCCTCGCTGCCCGCCTGTGTGAGCGGCCGGGCATTCGCGTCACCCTGCTCGAGGCCGGCCCCGACCATCGCAGCATCGACACGCCGGACGAGGTGGCTGGGCCGTCGTTCGTCGCTGCAAAGGACCTGCCCGGCCGATCATGGCCGGCACTGCTCGCGACCCGGGCTGTTGGCCAGGAGCCGCGTCTGTACACCCGTGGTCGCGGCATCGGTGGGTCGTCATCGATCAACGCGATGGTCGCGCTCAAGGGCCAACCGGCCGACTACGACGAGTGGGAGTCCCGCTTCGGTTGCGCCGGCTGGGGGTGGCGCGAGCTGCAACCGTGCTTCGAACGCAGCGCGCTCGTGCTCACCAAGGCTCCGCGGCGCGAGTGGGGCGACGTCAACAGAGCGCTCGCCGGTGCCCTGCCTGCCGCAGCTGCGGGCGTGCTGCTCACCCGGTCGGCCGCTGGCCGGCGGGTGTCCGTGAACGACGCGTACCTCGAGCCGGCCCGAGGTCGACCGAACCTCGACGTGGTCGGTGGCTGCCAGGTCGACTGTGTCGTGTTCAACGGTCGACGAGCGGTGGGTGTGCGGTTGACCGACGGGCGAGAGATCGAAGCCGGCACCGTGGTCATCGCTGCCGGCGCGATCCATTCGCCAGCTCTGCTGTTGCGCTCCGGGGTCGACACCCCGGGCATCGGTGAGAACCTGCACGATCACCCATCGTTTCCGATCGGACTGCTCCGCAAGGCGCCGGCCGACCTCGGGGCACTCCCGATCGCGACGGTGGCGACCTTGTCGTCACACATCGGCGACCACGGCGTCGACGACCTCCAACTGTTGCCACTCGAGCACGTCGATGCATCGATGCCCGAGCTGGCGATGCTGATGGTCGCCCTCATGCGGTCGAGATCGCGCGGCACCGTGCGGCTGGCGTCGAATGATCCGAACATCGATCCCGTCGTCGAGTTCGACATGCTGTCCGACGAGCGCGACGTGGCTCCCCTCGAGGTGGCCCTCGATGCGGCGGAGCGGGCGCTCGAACACCCGGCGTTCGCCGAGGTGGGGTCGGTGGTGCCGTACGACCGATCCCTCGACGGAGTACGAGCGTCCCTCGGCGACTACGTGCACGCGGTCGGCACCTGTGCGATGGGGTCGGTGGTCGACACGAGGTGCGGGGTGATCGGCTACGACTCGCTTCTCGTGTGCGATGCGTCGATCATGCCTCAGGTGCCCCGCGCCAACACGCACTGGCCCACGGTGGCGATCGCCGAGCGACTCGTCCAGTTGCTGTGAGGAAGGAGGGGGTGCTCCGATCCCCGTCCGCCGGGATACGGTGCCCGATGCCCACTGTGATGTGTTTCGGAGCTGACGCCGAGGTGGTCGCGCGATGAGTCGAGTCGACGAGGTGGGCGATCGGGAGAGCTGGCGCTGCTGGCTGTGCGATCAGCCGGTGGATCGCGACATGAACGTGAACGACCCTCGGGGCCCGAGTGTCGACAGCGTGACGACGAAGGCGAAGTCGAAGGCTGCGAGCAGGGCGAAGGGAGCCGCGGTCGAGCGTCTCGCCCACCGCGCGTGCAACACGCGCAAAGGCGCGGTGGCGCCGGTGGTGCCATGGGCCGAGCATCTCTTCGTGGTTGATCCGGCCCCGATCATCGCCACGGTCGACACCTTGGAGCGGAAGGGAGGCCGTGCGGTCGTCGCACGGTGCCCGAGCCGAGACGATGCCGACCAGGCCGCGCAGTGGCTCGCCGAACGAGTCTGTCGTCTCAGCCCGGCGGCCGAGCTGCGCACCGAGGTGGACGCTGCGGGCGGACAGTTCCTCGTGATCCTGCGCGCCGGCTGACCGCCGGCGCTGATCTCTTCGGTTGACCGGGGACCGGTTCGGTGTCGGGTGGCCTCAACAGAGATCGAGCAGTTCCTGCATGCTCTCCTGCAACAGATCGGTCATCAGCCACAGGTCGGGCACCAGTTGGCGGCACGCGATGAACCCGAAGTCGAGGTTGCCGTTGTAGCTCTGCACGGTCATGTTGAGGCCCTGGCCGTCGGCGAGTGCGCTCACGGGATAGAAGTGCTTGAGCTGAGCGCCCGCAGAGTACAACGGGTAGCCCGGACCGGGCACGTTCGAGATGATCAGGTTGAACGGAGGGTTCATCCTGTCGGCGATCCGCAACCGGCTGTACATGCGCATCGCTCGAGCGGCAACGGCGGGTGGCGCGAACTGCGTGAAGTCCTGCAAGGTCTCGGCCGGGATCGCCGCGAAGTTCTCCTTGGCAGCTGTCATGCTCTGCTGCACCCGGTGCAGGCGCTTCACGGGGTCTGGTTCGTTCGTCGCCAAGTCAGCCAGCAGCGCCGACACGCGGTTCTGATAGGCGTCGGACTCGTCGCCGCTGCGCACGCTCACCGGGACCATGGCGATGAGGCTCTCGTCGGGGAGGCAGTCGTGCTTCTGGAGGTAACGGCGCAGCGTGCCCGAACAGAGCGCCATCACGACGTCGTTGAACGTGCACCCGAACTGGCGGCGGATCTTCTTCGCGTCGTCGAGCGAGATCGTGGTGTACGCGAATCGGCGGTGCGCGGTGATCGCCTGGTTCCACGGCGTGCGCGGTGCCTGGGTGGGCGGCAGAGACGGCGCCTTGTCGTCGTCGCGGCCGTACTGTGACCGCAACCGCTGGCGCATGAAGTTGCCCATCGGGCCGGGCATCGGCTGAGCGATGAGGTCGGCGAGCGCGCGCAGACCGCCAGAGCGCGTCATGGCGGCGAGCTCGCGGGTCGACCGAACGCTGAGGCGCACGAACTTCTCCGGGCGCTTGAAGTACTCCATCATCGTGATCCGCAACATGTCCTCGTCGGTCGGGATCTCGTCGGGCGTCCATGGAGCGGGTTCGCCGACGGGCCGGTAGTCGGGGTCGGTGTCGAGGATCGCTGCGAGCATCTGCGCTCCGGCGGCGCCATCGATCGTGGCGTGATGGACCTTGGTGAGCTGTGCGATGAGGCGCCCGTCGTCGACACCCTCGATGACGTACAGCTCCCACAGGGGTCGATGGCGGTCGAGCGGGCGGGCGACGATGCGGCTGACCACCTCGGCGAGTTGCTCCGGGGTGCCCGGCGGCGGGACCGCATGGTGGCGCACGTGGAAGTCGATGTCGAACTCGGGATCTTCGATCCAGTAGGGCAGATCGAGACCGAGCGGCACCTCGACGAGCCGGCGGCGGAACGGGGCCAGCTGGTCCATTCGCTCGAGGATGATCTTCTTCGTGGCTTCCAGGCCCGCTCCACCTGGCACGCCCGACGGATCGTAGATGTTCATCGACGAGACGTGGCCGAAGACAGCCGCCGTCTCCATGTTCAGGAAGCTGACGTCGATCCCGCTCAGTTGCTTCATGGGCGAACTGTATGACCTGGCAGACGCGGCCGTCGAGCGGTCAACGCGCGTGGTCGGCCAACGGGAAGATGCTCGGCCACGAGGCGGCCTCGGTGAGCAGAGCATCGCGGTCGTCGGGTGACATCGGCTGGTGGTGGGCGGCAGCCTCGAGGACGGCAGGCAGGATCGTGAGGTCGCCGGGTGTGCAAAACGCGTGCACTCCCGGTGTGGAGAGCGTGAAGTCGATGGCACGCTGCAGCCGTGGTCCGTCGGTGAAGGGTTCGTACCAGGGGTTCGCTGTCTTCGCCCGATCTCCCCATGGTTGCCAGGCATCGGCCTTGATCGCCATCACCGCCACATCTCGGCGCGCACATTCGTCGAACAGCGCTGCCAGGTCGGAGGCGTACTGAGGATCGGCCACCGCTCGCGGATACACGGGCAGCATGACCGAGTCGAGGTCGTACCGCTTCACCGCTGCGAGTTGGGCCGCAGCCGTGCCGAGATCGTGGCCCGTGATGCCGACGAAGCGTGTGAGTCCCTCGTCGTGAGCCCGCAGGATGGTCTCGAACGCATCAACGCGAGTGTCGAGATCGTCCAGACTCACCACGCCGTGCACCTGGTACAGGTCGAATGCGGTACATCCCAGCCGGTCGAGCGATCGTTCGAGGTCGGCTCGCACGCCGTCGGGGCTCTTGCGACCCGTCTTCTCACCGACGAACAATCGGTCGCGATTCGCGGCGATGTGGGGTCCGGCGACGATCTCGGCCTGCCCGTACGCCGGTGCGATGTCCACGTGGTTGACGCCGGCGTCGAGCGCCTGTTGGAACGCCAGCGCCGTCGAGTCGGCATCGCTGTTCCAGAACATCGCACCGCCGAGGATCGCACAGGACGACAGATGTTCGGTGCGGCCGAGCCGCCGTGTGTGGAGTGCCATGGGTTGACACTAGATCGCCAGTCGAGGTGTCTCCTGCGGCGATCAGGGGCGACGCCGGAGGTACACGAACCAGTACGCAACGCCCACGAGCAGCGAACCGCCGATCACGTTGCCCGCGATCACCGGGAGAAGGTTGTGGGTCAGCGCGTGCCCCCACGAGAGCTGGTCGGACGTCGGCAGGGTCGCCGCCGTGGCGTGGTCGCGGTGAAGGATCGCGACCGGCAGGAGGTACATGTTGGCCACGCTGTGCTCGAAGCGGCCGGCGTCGACGGCGCCGACGTCACCGGGTGATCGTCCACGGCCAGGCTCAGAGCGGATCGTCGAGCGACGGCGTGCCGGCGAGGGGCCATGCGCTGTGATCGGTGACGTCGAAGCGCCGACCCGACACCTCTTCGGCAACGATGCGCACGAAGTCGAACTTCGGCGACGCGTTCCACGGGAACAACGGCAACCGCTCGACCCGGTCCTTGTCGAGCCAGCCTTCGATCTGCTCGGCGACGCCCTTCACGACGACGCTCCAGGCCTCACCCTCCGCGGCGTCATAGCCGTCGATCTCGAACGCGACGCCGTACCCGAGCACTGCGGCGGCGAGCTTGGTGCCGGCCGAGGTGCGGAACACGATCTCGTCGTCGTCGACCACGTAGTTGATGGGGAAGATGTCCGGGTGGTTGGCGATCGAGACGGCGAGGCGGCCCACTTCATGGTCGCGCAGAAGCTGCCAGCAGTCATCGAGGCTCAGGATCAGAGTGCCCGCGTACGGGTCGAATGTGGTCTCGCTCGCTCCAGTGACATCCATCGTTCCTCCGTTGCTGATCGAGCACCTTGCTGCTTCGGGTGCTTCGGGTGCTGGGTGATGCGGGTTGTCGACGGCATCGGTCCCCGTGCGTCATCGTGCGCCTCGGGGCGGTTCCGAAGCAGGGGACGAGGGGGCGCGGTTCAGGGACCTCTGGCCCTTGCGCACCGCGACGCTGCGACCCCGAGATGCTGCGGTAGTGCGATGCTGCGATACTGCGACGATGAGCGCCCCCGACCGCCCCGCACATCTCGGATACGAGCTCGGATTGCACGAGCTCGGCGACGGCTGCCATGCCTATCTGCAGCCCGACGGAGGGTGGGGCTGGAGCAATGCCGGTCTGGTCGTCGGCGATGGCGTGTCGTTGCTGGTCGACACGCTGTTCGACCTGCACCTCACACGGGCGATGCTCGACTCGATGGCTCCGGTCACCCGGTCGGCGCCGATCGGCACGCTGGTCAACACGCACGCCAACGGCGATCACTGCTACGGGAACCAACTGGTCGATCGCGCCGAGATCATTGCGACCGTTGCGACCGCACACGAGATGACCGATGTGCCCCCGGCGATGCTCGCCGCGCTGAAAAACGCTCCGGGCGAGGTCGGCGATCTGTTCAGATCGTTCTTCGGGGCGTTCGACTTCGCGGACATCGAGCTGACGCTTCCGACGCGCACGTTCGAGAAGCGACTCGATCTCGAGGTGGGTGGCCGTGCGATCGAACTGATCGAAGTCGGCCCGGCGCACACCGCCGGCGATGCCATCGTGATCGTGCCCGATGCCAAGGTGGCATACACCGGTGACATCCTGTTCATCGGCGGCACGCCGATCGTGTGGGCCGGTCCGCTGTCGAACTGGGTCGCGGCCTGCGACCTCATGCTGGGCATGGACATCGAGACCGTCGTGCCCGGCCACGGGCCCATCACCGACAAGGGCGGGATCGCCCAGGTGCGCGACTACCTGGCGTTCGTGGATGGCGAGGCCGCCGCCCGCCAGCAGGCGGGCATCGATGCCTGGGACGCAGCGCAGGAGATCGCGCGTGAGATCGGGGCGAACCCGTCGTTCGACCGCTTGGGTGAGTTCGGGCGCATCGCCGTCAACGTCGAGACGGTGTATCGCAGTCTCGACCCTGCGCACACCACGCCCGACGTGGTGGAGCAGTTCCGACGCATGGCCAGGATCGAGGCCGTTGCACATGGCTGAGGCGGCGCCCGCAGGGCCCGCGCGCGAGGCATGTGCACCCGAGCGAAGCCGATGACGGAGCCGGCACACGATCTCGTGGTGGTGGGAGCCGGACCGGCGGCGCTCGCACTCGCGGCGGCATGCCACCGACGTGGACTCGATGTGCAGGTGGTGGGCCGTGACGATCCGTGGGTGGCGACCTACGGAGCATGGATCGACGAGGTGAGCGACCATCGCGACTCGATCGCGATCGAGTCGGCCATCGATGTGGTCACCACCGAGCGTCGTCGATTGGACCGCACGTACGGCGTGTTCGACAACCGCCGGTTGCGCGCCTCCCTCGACCGTGCGCCCCGTTGCACCGACACCGTCGAGGGTGTTCGCCATCATCGGTGGGGCGCCGCCGTGCACACCGGCGGTGGGACGGTGCTTCGGGCGCGGTTGGTTGTCGACGCTGCCGGTGCCGGGGGAGCGGTGCTCGAACGGCGGGCGGGCGCCGTCGGTCCCTCGTTCCAGACTGCGTATGGCTTGGTGCTGGCCGAGCGACCGGACGTGGGCGGTGACGGCGCGGTGCTGATGGACTGGCGGAGTTCCGGTGCACGCACGCGCGGGGGCGCTCCCGTGAGTGAGCCGACCTTCCTCTACGTGCTCGAACTCGGTGCCGGGCGCTGGCTCGTGGAGGAGACCTCGCTGGCGCGGCGCACACCGATGAGCGCCCCCGAGCTCAGGGCCCGGCTCGCGGCACGGCTCGGGTTCGACCACACCGATCGTGCCGAATCCGTGGAGCACGTGTCGATCCCGATGCGACCGGGGGTCCCGAACCGTCGCCAGCTCACCGTGGGATTCGGCGCCGCCGCCGGCTACGTGCACCCTGCCACCGGGTACTCCATCGCTGCCTCGTTGCGCGCCGCCGACCGTGTCGCTCTGGCCATCGAGTCCGCGCTCGCCGGGGATGAAGCTCCCGCCGAGGTGTCGCGGCAGGTGTGGGATGCTGTCTGGCCGGCGTCACAACGCCATGCGCGGATGTTGCACGACTACGGCCTCGGTGCGCTGCTGCGGCTCACCGATCGCGACGTCCGAGAGTTCTTCGCGGCCTTCTTCTCCTTGCCCACCGAGGTGTGGTCGCCGTACCTGCGGGTCGACGCCAGCGGTGCCGAGGTGAGCCGGACGATGCGCGGAGTGTTCAGCCGGGTGCCGTGGCCGATGCGTCGGCGGTTGATGACGATGAGCCCTGCATCGCTGGTTCGGTCGTTGCGCTGACCTCGATCTGATCTCGCCGCTGCAGATCTCGCTGGTGAAGATCTCGATGGTGAAGATCTCGCTGGCGCTGGAGGATGCTGCGCCGCACGGCGAACACCCAACCGACGGCGACACAGATCGAGAAGATCCACCACTGCACCATGTACGACAGGTGTGATCCTTCGCCCAACTCGGGATCGGGGAGCGGGATCGGGATCGCGCCTTGCGCAGGTTCAGCTGCGAGCAGGTCGACGTACACCGGCAGCACCGGCCCGGGGAGTTGCTCGGCGAGCCGAGGGATGTCGACACGGAACAGTTCGGTCAGCCGGCCGTCGGGTTCGGTGAGACCGCCGAGCGATCGTTGCTGCGTGGCGCGCAGGCGTCCGGTCACCGTCACCTCTCCGGTCGCCGGAAGGGGCACGTCGGACGCGTCGGGCACGAAGCCACGGTTGATCAGCACCAACTGGCCGTCGGCCAGTTGCAACGGCGTCACAACGTTCACTCCGGTGGCCCCGCCCTGCGATCGGTTGACGATCAGCACCTGTTCGTCGCGGAGGTAGGTTCCCATGGCGGTGATCGTTCGCCATTGCACATCGGCGGGCACGATGCCCTGAGGTGAGCCGCCGGGGGAGGCGGCGACGATCGCCTCGATCGGAACGATCGGCTCGGCCGATCGGGCGCGCACCTCGGCGTTGAACTCGCGTCGGCTCTCGAGCCGGTGCTTCTGCCAGAAGCCGAGGTTCACCATCAGGACGATCATCACGATCACCAGGAGGTGGAAAGCGATCCACTTCGGCTTGAACAAGAAGCGGAACCTCATCACGTGCGATCCCACAGCATCCGGTGATCGGCGTCGGCCCCGAAGAGCGCCTGCGACGGGGTGCGCCGGTCGACGTGGCCGATCAGACCTCGGTACACACCGAACCCGCACAGCTCCTGCAACTCAGGTGAGAAGGTGCGGACCACCTGGAGCGGGAGCCCGAGCTGTTGGTTCTCCTGCTGGCGGATCCAGCCGGCGCAGTAGTTCATCGCGATGCCCATCCGGCGTTGGTCGGTCTGGTTCGAGCCGCCGCCGTGCCACAACGAGCCATGCCACACCAGGATGC